>JBHEOZ010000099.1:360-7125 GCA_046260555.1 Desulfurivibrionaceae bacterium | reverse complement strand
CATTTAGGATGGCAATTTTTCTCTGAAAAATTTATCGTTTCTATCTGATGACAATTGGATTTCAGACAATTCTTCAATGCGAGCAAAGGAATAAATGATGGACAAGGCCTCCGCCAAATTTGATAAACTAGTGGGAATAATCACCAGACTCCGCCGGCCTGACGGTTGTCCGTGGGACAGGAAGCAGACCGTGGAGTCATTCCGACCCTATCTTCTCGAGGAGATGCACGAACTCTTCGAAGCCCTTGATCATGACGACCACCAGCATATCAAGGAGGAACTGGGCGACATGCTGTTCCAGATCCTGTTTATCGGCAAACTCTATGAAGAGCAAAACCTCTTTACCGTCGCCGAGATCCTCGAAACTATTTCAGCAAAAATGATCCGCCGCCATCCCCATGTTTTCGGAGATAAAAAGTTCAATTCCGAAAAGGAAATGCGCCGGAACTGGAACCGCATAAAAAAAAGGGAAAAAAAGGACAGCGGTCAACAGTACAAGGAAATCTTTTCCTTTCCCAAGTCTCTGCCGGCCCTGTTCAGAGCCCAGAGGGTTTCCGGGCAGGCAGTGAGCAGTGGTTTCGAATGGCCCGACATGGACGGGGTGGTGGCAAAACTCGACGAAGAGATCAAAGAGTTGAAGGAAGCGCTTGCATCCGGCAACCGGCAGGAGATCGAAGACGAACTCGGGGACCTGCTCTTCACCACGGTCAACGTTTCCCGCAAGGCCGGTTTCGAAGCGGAAACGATCCTCCAGCGCTCAACCGAAAAATTCACCAGACGGTTCTCGAGAATGTCCGAACTTGCCGCCGGAAAAAACAGCTCCCTTGAAGAGCTTGATATCCTTGCCATGCAGGAATTATGGAACCAGGTGAAAAAAGATGAATAATCCGGATATAATATAAATTAAAGGTACAGTATGCCACCCCTAAAAAAGTTGACACTGAAACCCTGCCGTGTTATCAGAATGGCTTATTTTTTCTCCCCGCAGTGGGGGGAAGTTACTCCTTGCTCTCCTTTCCGCAGATCCGCGGGCTGGGGGGCCGCAATCTTTAAGTCCACAAGGAGATTTAAATGCGAAGATATGAAACAATTGTAATCCTGAAACCCTCCCTGGGTGAGGCGGAAAACCAGGCGATTACCGACCGCGCCGTCGGAATCATTGAGCAATTCGACGGCTCCATCGTCCGAATTGACAACTGGGGTCTCAGGAAAACCGCCTATCCCATCGATAAGGAAACCCAGGGATATTACGTCTACCTGCAATACGCCGGCCTCCCCGCCGCGGTCTTCGAAATGGAACGGGTATTCCGGATCGATGAAAAAGTCATGAAATACCTTACCGTTAAACTGCAGGACGTCTTCACCGCCCTGCCGGAAGACGAGGTTGTCGAAGAGACCGAAAGCGAATCAGAAGCCGCTCCGGTAGCCGCCGAAGAAAAAACCGAAGAGAGCAAAGAGGCAACCGAAAGCACCCCGGCAGCTGCCGAAGAGGAAGGCGAAGAGAAAGCGGAAGCATCCAAACCCGCCGAAAATTGATATCGGAATGGATAATCGCTTTTCGGCAAACCACCGAAAAGCACCGCGGTTTTAATCAATGTAACAATCCATCATTTTGACGGAGAAAGATATGGCAAGCAACAAAAACGCGAGGGGGGCCAAAAAGCCCGCCCATAAAAAAAGAGCTTTTACCCGGAAAAAGGTCTGCCGCTTCTGTTCCGACGAGAGCCTGGTCATCGATTACAAGGAGACCAGAACTCTGAAGAATTTTATCACCGAACGGGGCAAAATTATCCCGCGGAGGATTTACGGCAACTGCGCCAAGCATCAGCGCCAGATGACCGAAGCCATCAAGAGGGCTCGACAAATCGCTTTACTGCCGTACAGCGGCGACAGCAACTTCTAGTTGAGGAAAACCAAAGTTCGGAAACCGCATGGCTGAATTACAGGACGGTATTATCTCACGTCTGCAAATAGACCCTGCGGGGGTAGCAATAGCATTTACCATCTGGATTCTGCCGATAGTCAGTGTCGAGTTCATGTGGCTGCAGTTTATCACTCCGCTGCCAGTCTTCTACTACCTGATGGAACCGGGCAGGGGCCGCGGCGTTAATACTATATCAGCCGCCTTGCTGGTTACCGGGGTGACCGCGATCGTATTCGGAGCGGCCACCTCCTTTTTCTTTCTGGTAACCATGATGCCGGCCGGCTACATGCTGGCCGCCGGCACGGCGGCGAAAACCGGGCCGATCCGGGCGGGCCTTGGCGCCTTTATCGCCCTGATCTTAAGCTGGGGGGCCTGGTCGTTGCTTTACAACCTGAGCAACCATGCCAGTCTTTATCAGGAAATTGTGACCAGCCTTGATCAAGGGCTTATCGTAGCCGGCAAGGCGATGCAGGACAGCACGGAACTGCCGGTCGAGCACGCCGCGGCCCTGGAAACCGCAATCGAAAGGCTTCGTGATCTGATCCCGAGGGTAATGCCGGGTTTGTTATCGGTCACCATGCTGAATGTGGTTTTTTTGAATATGCTTATCGGCCAGTGGCTGTTAAACAGGAAAGAGCGGCTTCTGTCACCCTGGCCGCCCTTTGCGGATTGGCGGCTGCCGGAACGGCTGGTAGGAGTGATTATAGTCGCCGGAGTTTTTTTGCTGTTGCCAGCCGGCTTGTTAAAAGACATCGGACTTAACCTGGTCATGCTCACCGGAACCCTCTATTTCTTCCAGGGTTTGGCGGTGATGAACGGACTGCTGACCGGATGGAACGTCTCCCTGTGGATCCTGTTCCTGGGTCTGATCTTCTTTCAGGTATACGGATTCATTTTTCTCGCGGTTTTGGGCCTGGCGGATGTATGGGTGGATTTCAGAAAGAAACAAATCCGATCGGACAACGATAAATCATAAAAAAAGTAACTCACCATGTTATTTCCCAGTGAGGAGGAATAAAAAAATGGAATTAATTCTTAAACGGACTATCGATAATCTCGGCGAAGAAGGCGATGTGGTAAATGTCAAGCCCGGTTTCGGCCGTAACTACTTGCTGCCGCAGGGTATCGCGGTCCCGGCCAATCCCGGCAACCTGACCATCCTTGAAAAGGAAAGAGCCGCAATTGAGGCCCGCAAGGCCGCCATGAGGTCCGAAGCGGAAAACATCTCCAAGAAAGTTGATGGTACGACCGTCGTAATCGAACAGAGATCCGGCGAAGACGACAAGCTCTTCGGCTCCGTCACCACGGTTGATATCGCCGAAAAACTTGCTTCCCTGGGCATCGCCGTCGACCGTAAAAAAATCGTTCTCGACGAACCCATCAAGACCCTCGGCGAATACATGGTCAAGATCAAGATCGCCTACCAGGTAACGGCCGAGGTAAAGGTTCAGGTCGTGCCGCTGACCGCAGAAGAGAAGACCGAGAAGGCCGAGAAGACCGAGAAGGCTTAATTTATCAACGACACACCTTTTTTGCCGTAACTGATCAAGGGTTACGCGGAAAGCGAGCAATGGGAGAGTCGATAACTGGCTCCCGTGTCCGTTACAGGTGATGCCCGCTATGACTGCCCCGGTTCCACCATCAGGTACGAGCCGGGGCATTTTCATTAACAGTTGCTTGGCCATCCCGGAACTTTTTGCGAGTTGGTCATTTTTAGTGGACGACCGATCTAATTTTTAATAAGTTAACCGTCGTCCAACTTCTTCTAATTCTTCTTTTTCCATAACGTCAAGCTGCCAATGGAACCGGCCAGAAAGCAATTATCTACCATCCACCGTCTGCCTCCCCAGAATCTCGAGGCGGAACAGTGCGTACTCGGTTCCATCCTCCTCCATCAAGGTGCTATTCTCAAAGCGGTGGAGACTCTTGTCCCCGACGATTTTTACCGCGCCGAACACGGCCTGATCTACATGGCCATGATCAAACTCTTCGACAAATCCGAGCCCCAGGATCTGGTCACCGTCACCAACGTCCTCAAAAACGACAACAAACTCGACCAGGTCGGCGGTCCGGCCTACCTGGCCACCCTTACCGATATCGTCCCGGTAGCGGCCAATATCGGCTATTACAGCAAGATAGTCAGGGATAAATCGATCCTCCGCCGGCTGATCACCACCTCCACCGAAATTGCCGGCCGCTGCTATGAACAGCAGGACGATATTAACGCCCTGCTCGACGAGACCGAGCAGACCATCTTCGAGATATCCAGTGCCAAGAGCAGTCAATCCTATTATCCAATCAGTTCGGTAATTAATGACAGCTTCAAGATGATCGAGAAACTTTCGGAGAGAAAGGAGCTTATCACCGGAGTGCCTACCGGTTTCACCGAATTCGACAAAATAACCGCCGGCCTCCAGCCCTCGGACTTGATCATTCTTGCCGGCCGGCCCAGTATGGGTAAAACCGCCCTGGCCATGAATATCGTCCAGAACTCGGCAATGCTGAGCAAGGTCCCGGTCGGAGTTTTCAGTCTGGAGATGTCGAAGGAACAGCTCGGCATGAGAATGCTCTGCTCAATCAGCCGGGTCGACTCCCAGAGGCTGCGGACCGGCCGGGTCCGGGACAACGACTGGCCCAACCTGGCCCGGGCCCACGGCATGCTTTCGGAAAGCCCCATATTCATTGATGACACCCCGGCGATTTCGATCCTGGAAATCCGGGCCAAGTCCCGGAGGCTTAAGACCGAACACGATATCGGGCTGATCGTGGTCGACTATCTGCAACTTATGCGGGGCCGCGACTCGGCCGAGAGGCGAGAGCAGGAGATCAGCGAGATATCGCGATCCCTCAAGGCAATGGCCAAGGAGCTCCACGTTCCGGTCATCGCCCTCTCCCAGCTGAATCGAGGCCTGGAAAGCCGGCCCAACAAACGCCCCCAGCTCTCCGATCTGCGTGAATCCGGGGCCATCGAGCAGGACGCCGACCTTATCTGCTTCATCTACCGGGACGAGGTCTATAACAAGGCCGAGGACAATCCCAACAAGGGCATTGCCGAGTTAATCGTTGGCAAGCAGCGGAACGGGCCGACCGGCACGGTACATATGACCTTTATCGATTCGATCACCACTTTCGAAAACCTGGCCCGCCACGATTATCCCGAAACAGCATAGACATTAAAAGGATCACATGTCCGAGCAGAAAACTATCAAATACGATTTCGCCGCCATCGAAAAAAAATGGCGCGAGCGGTGGCTGACCGAGAAAACCTTCAAGGCCGAGAGAGACGACTCCCGCCCCAAGTATTATCTGCTGGAGATGTTCCCCTACCCGTCCGGCAAGATCCATATGGGCCATGTCCGCAACTACACGATCGGCGACGTGGTGGCCCGCTATAAAAGGATGAAGGGCTTCAACGTCATCCATCCCATGGGCTGGGACGCCTTCGGCCTGCCGGCTGAAAACGCGGCGATCAAGAACAATACCCATCCCGCCAAATGGACCTACGAAAACATCGACTACATGAGAACGCAGCTCCAGCGCATGGGATTCAGTTACGACTGGGACCGGGAGCTGGCCACCTGCGATCCCGACTACTACCGTTGGGAGCAGCGGTTTTTCATCGAACTTTACAGAAAGGACCTGGTCTACCAGAAAGTAACCACCGTCAACTGGTGTGAAGAATGCCAGACCGTGCTGGCCAACGAGCAGGTAATCGAAGGGCTCTGCTGGCGCTGCGACCGGCCGGTCTCCTTACGCAAGATGAACGGCTGGTTCTTCAAGATCACCGATTACGCCGAAGAGCTCCTAAACGAATGCGACAACCTGACCGGCTGGCCGGAAAATGTTTTAACCATGCAACGCAACTGGATCGGCAGATCAACCGGCCTCGAAGTCGATTTTCCGCTGATAGGCAGCGACGAGGTCCTGTCAATATTCACCACCCGCCCCGACACCATCTTCGGAGTGACCTTCATGTCACTGGCCCCGGAGCACCCCCTGGTCGAGAAGCTCAGCGCCGGTAACGACCGGCAGGCCGAGATCAGCGAATTCGTCGAAAGGACCGTCGCCCTCAAACAGCAACAGGAACCTGATCAGGAACTCGACAAGGAAGGGGTCTTCACCGGCCATTACTGCGTGAATCCGTTCAACAACGACAAGGTACCGATCTACGTGGCCAATTTTGTCCTGATGGAATACGGCACCGGCGCGGTTATGGCGGTCCCCGCCCACGATCAGCGCGACTTCGAGTTCGCCCGCAAGTATGAAATCCCGATCAAGGCGGTGATTCAACCGGTCGGCCAAACCATCGACCCGGCCGCCATGACCGAGGCCTTCACCGAACCGGGCATCCTGAGCGCCTCCGGTGAGTTCTCCGGGGCAGACAGCCAGGAAGCCAAGGGCAAGATCATCGCCCATGCAGAAAGCAAGGGCATCGGCCGCGGCAAGGTCAACTTCCGCCTCCACGACTGGGGCATCTCCCGCCAGCGCTTCTGGGGTACGCCGATCCCGATGATCCACTGCGAGAAATGCGGAATCCAGCCGGTCCCGGTCGAAGAGCTGCCGGTGGTTCTCCCCTCGGAGGTGTCCATCGACCGGAGCGGCAAATCGCCGCTCCATACCCTGGAGAGCTTCTACAAGGTATCCTGCCCCGCCTGCGGCGGTGAAGCCCGTCGCGAAACCGATACCATGGACACCTTTGTCGAATCGTCCTGGTACTTCGCCAGATACTGCTGTCCCGATTTCACCGACGGACCGCTCAAAAAAGAGGCAGTCGATTACTGGCTCCCGGTCGACCAGTATATCGGCGGGGTGGAACATGCCATTCTTCATCTGCTCTATGC
>JBHEOZ010000099.1:0-296 GCA_046260555.1 Desulfurivibrionaceae bacterium | reverse complement strand
TGGTGATCAAGGACGGCGCCAAGATGTCAAAATCGAAGGGCAACGTCGTCGACCCTAACGAGCTGATCGAACGATACGGCGCCGACACGGTCCGGCTGTTCAGCCTCTTCGCCGCCCCGCCGGACAAGGATCTGGAGTGGAACGATCAGGGCGTGGAGGGCGCCTCCCGCTTTCTGTTCCGCATTTTCCGCTTTGTCATGGCCAACCGGGAAATGCTCAAGGATGCTCCCGCCCGGGTAGTCGCGGACAAGCTTAACGATGTAACCGATAACGGGATAAGCCGCCCAGGATTAGCC
>JBHEOZ010000098.1:0-7144 GCA_046260555.1 Desulfurivibrionaceae bacterium | reverse complement strand
GGACGGTGGCGCCGATATTGATCGCGAACATCGCCACCGCAATGACGTTAATTGCCACGAAGATATGAAAAGCGAGGCTGGGCCGGCCGGGGGCGGCGGCGACCAGGCCGAGCAGGCCGATATTGGCCAGGTAGAAGTGAATCGGCAGCCAGCTTGGGCAATAGAGCGGTTTACCGTTGAAGCGCGGCAGGATGAAGTAGCCGACCCCATAGATCATCATTGCCATGAAGCCGAGGAGGTTGAGGTGAACATGGGCGAACCGGGCCCATTCCGCGTAGTTTTCCCCGCCCATCCAGATGCCGAGCACGGCGGCGACAAAAAAGTAGAGAAGCGAGGCAACGACAAAGCCCTTGGTGTAGCGATCCATGTTTTCCTCCAGGCCAGGGATCTGTTAGACGATTGTGGTGATGAGTCATTGTCCCACAGGGGAAACGGCATCGTCAATATGGATTGTTACGGTCTGGCGCCGCCCGCCGATTCATTCAGGTGTGGTGCATGGCGATGTCTTTTCAAGCAGATAAGGGATTCATAATCCTGATGTCCGGGTGGAGATCAGCCGGGTTGATATCGAGATGATTCATTTTGCTCCTGAATTTTGAACTGTCGCCATCTAATAATTTGACATTTGCCGCGGTCGGATGGGATCGTGTTTTAAGAGAACCTTTTAATGGGCCGGGCCCTGAAAAGCGGTGCCGGTTGTTTCCGAATAAAATAATGGAGGTACAGACTATGGCTAAGGCAGTCCAGTGGGAAACTGATATGGCTACAGCACTCGCCCGGGCCAAGGATGAGGATAAACCGGTCCTGCTCGATTTTTTCAATCCGGAGTGAATTGGCTGTCAACAAATGGATGCAGTTACGTATCCAAACGAGGAAGTAATCGATTTTTGCAATGAATCCTTGATTCCGCTGCGGGTCAGGTCCAATGCCAAACCGATCAGCGATGATTTCAATATCAAGTGGACCCCCGCCCTGATCACCCTGGATTCCGACGGGATGGAACATCATCGGACCATCGGATTCCTGGAGCCCAAGGAAATGATTGCCCGTCTGCTGCTCGGCGAAGGGAAATGCAATTTCGATAAAGATTGTTTTGACGAGGCGCTGGCGGTATTCGAAAAGATTCTGGCCGATTACCCGGACACCGACGCAGCTCCGGAGGCCGCCTATCTGCGGGGAGTGAGCCGCTATAAGAGCAGCGGCGACCCGAAGCCGTTGCGGGAAGCCTACGACCAGCTGAAAGAAAGCTATCCAGACAGCGAATGGACCATGAGGGCCTATCCCTACCGGCTCTTCGACTGATTCAGGATTTTGACAAAAAAAGGTGCGCCCGGCTCATGCCGGGAATGCCCTTTCCCGTTTTCGGATTTCCGGCTGTTTGTGGTGGTCCCCCCGAGAAATCCGGGTCCGACCCTGTCAGCGCCCGAGGTTTTCCGGGTTGGACCACTTGCCGACCAGAGTCGGCTTGTCCACCGCCAAGGCAAGCCGCTCCCAGAATTCTTCGCCGGGAATCTCCTCGGCGCCCAGGCTTTCCAGATGGGAGTTGTGAATCTGGCAGTCGATCAGGTCGAATTCCCAGAGCACCAGCTGTTTGACCAGCGCGGCCATCGCCGCTTTGGAGCTGTTGGGGGCCAGACTGAACATCGATTCGCCGAAGAAGACCGAACCTAGCGATACCCCGTATAACCCGCCTTGCAACGCATCCCCCTGCCAGCATTCCACCGAATGGGCGTAGCCCAGGTCGTGGAGCTTGCAATACGCCTCGGTCATCTCCTCGCCGAGCCAGGTCTGTTCACCCTTGTTGAGGCGGACTTCGGCGCAGTTGCCGATAACCTGCCGAAAAGCTTCATCGAAGGTGACCTTGAAGGTTCCGCGCCGCATGGTTCGGGCCAGGCTGCGGGAGAGATGGAAGTCGTCGGGGAAGAGGACCATCCGGGGGGTCGGCGCCCACCAGAGGATCGGTTCCCCCGGTGAGTACCAGGGGAAAATCCCCAGATGATAGGCGAGAAGGAGCCGTTCCGGTTTAAGATCGCCGCCGACTGCCAGCAAGCCGTCTTCCCGGGCCATTTGCGGGGGCGGAAAGCTGATCGATTCGTCAAGTTGAAACACAGGCATGGTTTGGTTTTATCCGGTTAAGCCGTTGTCAAAGAATAACATGACCATTCAGTACGCCAAGACGGCATAAGGAGCCGTATAAGAAGGCTCGAAAATGGCCATGTTATTTCCTGACGGCTCCTAACGTTTGATGGCGTCGCAAAAATCGCCAGCTCCGGCGTTGCTGCAAATTGTCTCGTCATTGCGGCGTACTGAAGTACGCCTCATTCCTCGAAATTCGCGCGCCTTGGATCTGACGATTTTAGCTTAGCCATCCCCATTTTTATACCCACAGGGCATAAGTTTCGTAGGAGTCCCGCCTTGCGGGACTCAACTCAGCTTTAACTTTTTGCGAATTCATCAAATTTTGATGGCATCGCAAAAACTCCGATCTATTGCGGCGGAGCGCATTTTTGCTCCTTCGGCATACAATGTGTACGGTCTCAGTCACAAAAATACGCCCCGAAGGAAGTGCCCTCACCGCCGTCCAGGTCTTTTAGGCGGCTTCATTTCTACCATGGGGGCCGGAAAAAGTCGATGCAACTGTCCACCACCACCGGATCGGCACGGCCGCAGGGGATTTGCGATGCGCGGCATGGTTAATAAAGACCGATTCTTGACACTTACCGGTAAAAAAGGTAACAGTTTTCAGTTGCTTATCATCCTCTTGATAAAAATGTGGGAATATCTTGACAGGGAAGAAGAAAATCCGGGGAATCACAGATGACGCCAGAAAGCAAAAAAGCGATGCCCGGCGAGATCCGGGAGCTGTTGCAGTCGATTCCCAAGGTGGACGAATTTCTCGGCCGGCTTGAAGAACGGGGCTACGATATCGGCAGACAGGTCAAGCTCTCGGTGCGAGAGGTGCTGGAGCGTTGCCGGGAGGAGATTCTGGCGGGACGGCTCACCGACCCGGAGGGGCTCGCTTTCGCCAACCTGGCGGCCCAGGTCGAAGAGCGCCTGCAGCGCCGCATGGCTCCCAATTTCCGCGGCTTGATCAACGGCACCGGGGTGGTGATCCACACCAATCTGGGCCGCTCGGTCCTGCCCGACGAGGCGATGGCGATGATTGCCCGGGTCGGCGGCGGTTACTCCAATCTGGAGTTCGATCTCGAAACCGGCCGGCGGGGCAGCCGCTACAGCCTGGTCGAGGATCTCCTTTGCGAATTGACCGGGGCCGAGGCGGGGCTGGTGGTCAACAACAACGCCGCCGCGGTTCTCCTCTGCCTCGATACCCTGGCCAGGGGACGCGAGGTTGTGGTCTCCAGGGGCCAGCTCGTCGAGATCGGCGGCTCTTTCCGGATCCCCGATGTGATGGCCCGAAGCGGCGCCCGGCTGGTCGAGGTCGGGGCCACCAACCGCACCCATCTCCGCGATTATGAGGGGGTGATCGGCGAGGAAACCGCCCTGCTCTTAAAGGTCCATACCAGCAATTACCGGATGATCGGTTTTACCTCCGAAGTGCCCCTGGCCGAGATGGTCGAGCTGGCCGGGCGGCACGGGCTGCCGGTCATGGAGGATCTCGGCAGCGGCTGTCTGCTCGATCTTTCCCGCTTCGGCCTGATCAAGGAGCCGACCGTCGGCGAGGTCATCGAAAGCGGGGTCGATGTGGTCACCTTCAGCGGCGACAAGCTGCTCGGCGGCCCCCAGGCCGGGATCATCCTGGGCCGCCGCGAGATTATCGACAGGATCAAGGCCAACCCGATGACCAGGGCTCTCAGAATCGACAAGTTCACCCTGGCCGGTCTGGAGGCGGTCCTGCGCCTCTATTACGACGAGGAGACCGCCCTGGCCAGGATCCCGACCCTGGCGATGCTCAGCATGGGCAGGGATCAGATCGCAAGCAAGGCTCGGCGGCTGGTCAGGCGTCTGAAGAAAAACCTCAACGGGGAGTGTGCGGTCTCGATCGTCGATACCGGCTCCCGGGTCGGCGGCGGCGCCATGCCGGAGCAGGACCTGCCCAGCAAGGCCGTGGCCTTGCGGCCGGAGTCGATCTCGGTCAACGAGCTTGAGGAGAGGCTCCGCGCAAGCGAGGTGCCGGTCATCGGCCGGATTGAACACGACTTCTTCCTGCTCGATATGCGGACCGTTGCCGATAAAGAGATCGTGCCGCTGGCCGGGATCATCCTCAAGGCATTCGGGGCGGTTTAATGGCTTCTCCGTTTGACTGGTCGCTGATCTCGCCGAAAAAAGCCGATCCCCTCCATTTTCGTTATTTCTTCAACGATCTGGCCCGGCGTCATCTTCCCTGCGAACATGCCGAGCTCTATCCGGCCGCCGCCGTGGATCTCGGGCCAGAGGAGTTTTCCGAGGAGAGCCGCGAGGCCATGCGTCTGGCGGGAACGAGCGGCAGACCGGTGATCGACAGCCGGTTCGACCGCCTCTTCCTGCCCCTGGCCGAGGAGGGGGGGCTGTACGGGATTGCCGTTCTGGAAGGGGGCGATCCGGCCCTTTACCGAAAATACACGACCAAAAAACTCCTCGAACTGGGCGAGGCCGTAACCGCCGACTTCAAGGCCTTGCAGGCCAGGGCGCTCGATCCTCTGACCGGCCTGTTTAATTCGGTGCTCTGGGGCGAGCACCTGGAGAACTGCCTGGGGCGCCGGGACGACTTCGTCCTGATCCTCCTGGAGATTTATCCCCGGGCCCGCGACGCGGCCCACGCCCATGCCTATCTGCAAAGAGCGGCGGGAACCCTGGATTCTATCGTCGGCCGCGGCATTCCTCTCTTTCATTTCGGCTCCGGCCTCTTCGGCATGCTCTGGCACGACCTGGATCTCGGCGAGGTGCGCACCCTGGCCGACGTTATCCTTTATCGCCTGCAGCGGGACGGCCTGGACCGGGCCCGGATGGGTCAGGTCCGGGTGGAGGGCGGCAGTAATCCCGGTTTCGGCAAGTTGATGGACCAGGCCTGGAAGGCGGTGGTCATGGCCCGGCAGAGGGGGCCGTTTGCCAAGGCCGTTTATCCGGGTGAAGAAGAGCGGAACCGCCACCCCTTTCGCCCCCTTTCCGCACCGGAGATGAACCGTTTTCGCGATTTGTGGCGTGATGAAGAGACCTTCTGTGTTGCCGCCCTCAAGAGCGATCGGGACGGCCGGGATCTCGGCAAACTGCTCGGCGCCCATCTCGGCGCCGGCGAACACCTGGTCGGGCGGGAAGGCGGCGAACCTTTTCTCTTTTTTGGGTGGGGCGATCAGGTCCGGACCGCGACCGCCCTTGCCAAATTGCGGGACAAGGTTGCCGGGGAGAGCGGGGGGGGCTTTTCAGCCGGGCTTGCCGCCTTCCCCTGCGCCGGTTTCAAGAGGTCGGCGGTTCCGGTCAACGCGCGCAAGGCCCTGCAGCATACCCTCTTTTTTCGGACCGGGCACGGTTACCGGGTTCGATGCGGTGTCCCTTAACATCAGCGGCGATGTCTATTACAACGAAGGCGACATGAACGGCGCGGTCCGCGAATACCGGCTTGGCCTGGAACTTGATCCCCGTAACGTCAACCTGCTCAACAGCCTGGGGGTGGCCTATGTCCGGCTGGACCGGCCCGGCGCGGCGATCGCTTGTTTCGAGAAGGCTCTGGAAGTCGAGGGGGATAATTACATGGCCCTCTTCAATCTCGGCTCGGCCTGGCTGACCCGCGGCCGCGACGATCTGGCGGTCGGCTATCTTGAGCAAGCGCTCGGTGTCGATGACCGGATCTTCGACCTGGTTCTCCAGCTGGCCGAATTGTATTGCCGTTCCGGCCGGTATCGCAAAGTCGTCGAACTGCTCGATGCCGGCGAAGCCGACCGGGACCGGCGGGCCGACTGGGAGGATGCCACCGCCCTTCGCTGTCTGGGGGAGGCCTGGCGGAATCTCGGCGAGAACCGGCGGGCCATGGAGTGTCTCCAGCAGGCCAATGGTTTTAATCCCCGGGACAGCCGGGTTCTGAGTCTGCTCGGTGAACTCTACGACGCCGAGGGCGAGGGCGCCGAGATTGCTCTGTCCCTGTGCCGGGAGGCGGTCGAGCTGGACGATTCAAGGTGGGACAACCTGCACCGGCTCGGCCAGGTCCTTTACCGGCAAGGGTTCAGGCAGGAAGCCATTGTCAACCTCCAGAAAAGTTTGCGGCTCAACCGCTTTAATCTCGACACCGCCCTTCTCCTGGAAAAGATCTATCGGGAAATGGGCAAGGGGCGCCTGGCGGCGCGGATGGCGGAAAAACTGGAAAAAATAAGCCAAAAAGCTTAAGTTAAGCGTCTTAAACTGAATCTGATTTTCCAAGGAGAACATATGGTCCCCAAGACCCCGATCCCCAAACTTAATGACGACAGCCACCAGTACGGCCTCGATAACTTCAATGTCGGCGACTCCTGGCGGTTGTTCAAGATCATGTCCGAATTCGTCGACGGTTTCGATACCCTGTCGGCCCTGCCCCATCCCGCCGTATCCTTTTTCGGTTCGGCCCGGACCAAGCCGGACCATCCCTGTTACGAGTTGACCGTCGATATCGCCCACAGGCTGGCCCGGGCCGGCTATCCGATCCTGACCGGCGGCGGGCCGGGGATCATGGAGGCGGCCAACCGCGGGGCGAGCGAGGCTAACGGCATTTCCATCGGCCTTAATATCACCCTGCCTTTTGAACAGGAGCCCAACCAATTCGCTAATCTGCCCCTCGATTTTAAATATTTTTTCGTCCGCAAGGTAATGTTCATCAAATACGCCATGGCCTTCATCTGCATGCCCGGCGGTTTCGGGACCCTTGACGAGCTATTCGAGGCCCTGACCCTGATCCAGACCCACCGGATCAAGCCTTTCCCGGTTATCATGGTCTGCAACGATTTCTGGGGCGGCCTGGTCGACTGGATCAAGGAAGAGCTTTTAACCAGAAACGACAATATCAAGAAGGAAGATCTCTTTCTGTTCAACGTTTTGGACGATCCCGATGAGGTCGTCCACTACATCAGGAAGACCGTGATTCTCTAGTAAAAATTATAATACCGCTGAACCGGCGGTTTAACTGACGGATGAAGAGGGACACCGAAAGTCCCTTTTTTTGGTGCAAGGAAAAGCATTTTAT
>JBHEOZ010000097.1:0-7213 GCA_046260555.1 Desulfurivibrionaceae bacterium | reverse complement strand
ATAAAAATGCTTCGTAATATTAACTCCTGGGAAGGGTGAATTCAAATTGCAAGTGCACCACGTGCCTCTTTCCAGAATATTTCACATGGAGTCCGGTAGCCGAGACATTTACGAGGTCGATTGTTTAGCCTTTTAACGGCCTTGATAACGGTTCGGGGAACACTTTACTTATTTATTACGAGTCTGTTATCAACCATAACCGATTGAGTAATAAACTCAAAATCTTATGTCAGGATTGGATGGGATAATGTGAGGAGGTTTTATTGGTGGGCGGAGCCCACCCTACCCCCTCAATCATGAAAAAACCTTCCGGGATTCTGTTAACTCGCATCCATAATCGTGACCTCGATAATAGATTAAAATCTTTTTGCTTAAAATCCTGCCTGGGAGGATTTTTTCCTGTTCAGCCGGATTGGGCGAACTTTTATCCTCCACATATTCACTTCTCTATTCTCACCGTTCAAAGCTCTCAGTATAGCGGAAAAGCCCAACCCCGCTCCGGTTCGATTAGGAGCATGGATAAAATGCCCGGAACAAGGGCACTTTTTTTGCAAAAGAAGTAATGAGCCGAAAACGGAAAATTGACCGCAATACTGATCAAAGGAGAAGAAAATGAACTGGGACGAAATCAAAGGCAAATGGCAACAGGCCAAGGGAAACGTAAGAGTGCAATGGGGCAAGCTGACCGACGACGATCTGGAAGTAATTGCCGGCAATCGCGATAAACTGGTCGGTAAAATCCAGGAGCGCTACGGAATCGCCAAAGAGGAAGCGGAAGAGCAGGTCAAGAAGTATGAGACCACCTGAGAAAAATGCTGAAATAGAGGGGCGGAAAGCCGCACTGATTATGCCGGAGGTTCTACCGGCAAGGTAGAGCCTCCTTACTTAATGCAATTCCAGGCGAATCGACCATACGGTGGATTTGGTTAAAAACATAGGAGCCGATGGGCTTCAATAGATCATCTTTACGTAAAGTTCATTCGAAAGGAGCTTACAATGGCAGACCAGAAAGCCGGCGCCGTCGCGACATTGGCCATCATCTCGGCCGTGGGCAGTTTCCTCCTGACCTTCACCGCCAATCCATTGTGGGGAATTTTCACAGCCCTGTTGGCGGTGGTCCTTGGCATCGCCGGGGTGGTGATCGCCGCATCCCCGAAAGTGGGCGGCGGACTGATCAGCACCATCTCGATAATTCTTGGAATTCTCGATATCGGCATCGCGGTCCTGGGAATCATGGGGGTAATTATTTTCTGACCGGACCTGAGCGCGTGCTATCCCCCTTTGCTTTTAAAAACTGAACCGAACCCCTAGAATAGGCTCCGTCTCGATTACATCAAAAAACAACCAGTCAACCCCGACCGACATTAAAAAGCCCATACCGCAACTGGCGGCGAAATCGGCAAATTCTACTGTGCCCTTGCCGGTTGAATCGTAAAGCTCCTTGGCCGCTCCCGCTCCGCAACCGAGAAGGGCCCCTGTTTTGCTGCCCCCCGACATAGTGCCGAAATATCCGAGAGCGGCACCGGCTACTGCGTGGGCCTGTTTGTCCTGATCCAGAGCGAGGGCGGAGGCTGGCAGGGCCAGGATCAAGGCGATTGCAAGCAGGCCGCAGCCCGCAAAGGACCAGGCTTTATCACGTTGCATCAACCCACTCCCGGCAGCTCTTTAAATATTGTTGGAGTCATTCCCTGCCTTGCTTTTCGCGACTAATTTTTCCAGGCACCAGAGGCAATTCTGCTTCAGCCGCCCCCATCGGCATCCCGCTCCGCCGCAGCCAGGGAAAGCAACCTGTGATAATCGGCGGGGTAATCCATGTCATTGAAGATTCCGGGGTCGGCAAGGGGCAAGTGCTCCACTTTGTCCCGATTTGCGGCGATAATTTCTTTCAGCGGCCTTGCTTTTTTACCGGCGCCCAGCAGGACTGCCGGGAACAGGGGGGGATGGCCGCCGCGCTGCAGGTAGGTCGGCAGGAAAATCCTGTCGGTTTGTTGTTCATGCTGTTTGCGCAGCAGTTCATAGGTTGAGGATAAAACCAGGGGGTGATCGGCCAGGCCGATCATAACTCCGGAAATGTCGGATCCCAGGGCACCGAGGCCAATCCGGACCGAATCGGCCATCTGGCTGTCCGGTTCGGAATTTACGGCGGTGGTTACCGGCAGATCCCGCAGGACAGGCAGGATAAGTTTCCGATGATGTCCGACCACCACCACCACCTGGGCAAAGGAAGCCTTCAGGATGCGCCTGAGGCAGAAAACCAGGCTTGGTTCACCCTGGATCGGCAGCAGTTGTTTTATGGCGCCCATCCGCCGGGATGCCCCAGCCGCGAGCAGAATCATAGCCGTCTTCATGACCGTTATTGCTCCTTACCCGAATAAGTTCCGCGGTGATACTGACTGCTATTTCAGCCGGAGAAACCGCGCCGATATTTAGCCCGACCGGAGTGTACAGCCTGGTCAGCTCCTTCGGGCTGAAGCCGTCTTCCTCCTCCAATCGCTTCAGAAAGCCGCTTCGTTTGCTGCGGCTGCCGACCAGACCGACATAAGGCGCCGCGGTGGCAAGAGCATCCCGAACCACCGTGTAATCATGGGTATGGCCCCTGGTGGCACAGACAATATAGGTGGAGGAATTAACCTCCAGACGTTTGAACATGGTGGCGAAATCGGTGGACAGAACCCGGTCGGCATCGGGAAGAATGGCCGGATCGACGAATTCGTCCCGGTCATCGACAACCGTGACCGAAAAACCGGCATAAGCCGCCACCTTGCAAAGGGTCTGACCTACATGCCCCGCTCCGGCAATAATCAGCCCGCAGGAGGGCAGCACCGGTTCTATATAAAGAGTGGCGCTGCCGCCGCAGACGTAGGTCGGGGCCGCCGACAGGTCAATTTGCATGGTTTCGGGTTTGCCGGTATCCATGGCCTGCAGGGCGCGCTCGATGGCGTCTTTTTCCATGGCGCCGCCGCCGATGGTCCCGATAATCCCGCCGCTCCCGGAAACCAGCATTTTAGCGCCGGTTCTGGCCGGGACCGAACCCCGGCTTTCCACGAGGAGGACCAGGGCGCACGGCTCCCGGCGCTGTTGTCTTAACGCAAGTTCCGTATAAACCCGATCCCCCCCGACCGATTCCTTGCTCATACCGGCCCACCCTTTCCGACTTTACGCAGTTCTTCTTCCAGCATGCCCCGGAACATCTCAACCTTGTATTTATTGCCGCCCAGAGGCCTGGCCCCGGCCACCGCCGCCCGGGCCGCCCGGGAGATGGTCTCGTCAGTCAGGGTGCTGCCGTTCAGGACCTCCTCCATAGCGGTGCTGCGCCACGGGACCGGGGCGGCGCCGGAGAGTACGACATTGGCCCGGGATACCCGGTCGCCATCCATGGCAAAGGCCAGGGCCGCTCCGGCAAGGGCAAAGTCCCAGGAGCGGCGGGCCCTGACTTTGCGGTAAGAAGAGTAAAGGTTGGAGGCCTGCGCCGGAATGGTAATCCGGGTGATGATTTCACCCCGCTTGAGAACGGTTTCGGCCCGCACATCGTCAGCCGGCGAAACGTGCAGATCTTCAACCGCTATAGTTCTTTTGCCGGCCGGTCCGACCACGTTTACCGAAGCATTAAGGGCGACCAGGACCGGCGCCGTATCGGACGGGTGGGTAATGGCGCAGATCTGGTCATGACCGAAGATGGCATGGAACTGATTCTCCCCCTTGAGCGCAAAGCAGCGGTCGCCTCCTTTGCGCAGGCAGTCAAATTCGCCGCGGAAGTACCAGCAGCGCGGTTTCTGGCAGAGATTACCGCCCAGAGTACCCTGGTTGCGCAACTGGGGGCTGGCAACCTCGGCCGCTCCCCGGGCCAGACCCGGATATTTATCCCTGACCAGCCGGTTTTCACTGACTTCGGTAATCGTGGTCAGGGCGCCGATGCGCAGACCGCCGTCAGCAGTTTCCTTGATCCCGGCGAGACCTTTCAGGCCACCGAGGCTGACCAGCAGATCGCTGTCCATGATCCTTTCGCGCAGACATCCCAGGAGGTCGGTACCGCCCGCATGGATCACGGCCTTATCCGCTTCGAGATGTTTTACGGCCTGGGCAAGCTTGTCGGGCCGCACATAGGAGAATTTCGGCAACATAATCTTACCCCTTTTCTTTCTTTGAGAGTTCCTGGATAACCGCCATGGGTGTGACCGGCGCCCGGGTAAAGCGAACCCCGGTTGCCATATAGAGGGCATTGGCAATCGCGGCCGCGGTGGGAATCGTCACCGGTTCGCCAAGCCCCTTGGCCCCTGTATTATTGCTTTCCGGATCGTCAAGTTCTATCGGCAGGCTGCTCATGACCAAGGGCACGTCGAGGGCGGTCGGCAGTTTGTAGTCATGCCAGTTCCTGTTGCATAACTTGCCGGTCTGGCTTTCATCGAGCTGGCGGTTTTCCGTGAGCCCCAGGCCGACACCCATGACGATACCGCCATAGACCTGATTATCGAAGGTCAGCCGGTTCAGGACCCGGCCGCTGTCATGGACGCCCAGAAAACGGAGAATCCGGATTTCTCCGGTCAGGGTATTGACTTCAAGTTCGCAGAATTGCGCGGCGAAGGGATTGACCACCTTGCCTTCCGGATTCGGGCCACGATACCCCACTCCGATCACCTCTCCTCTTTTCTGGAGGGTTGTCAGCTCGGTGATCCTGATTTTTTTGGAATCATCCCTGCTCCAGACAATTTCATCGCCGATATAATTCAGTTCGTCCCTGTCAACCTCGAGGTCTTCGGCGGCCATGCCGATCAAAGCCTGTTTGAGGGAGATCGCGGCATTACGGACAGTGGGCGCTTCGGTTGGCACGGTTTTGCTGCCGCCGCTCGGGGTGGCGAACTGGGTGGTGGCGGTATCCGCGTGTTCGATCTGAATGACCGAAGGGTGGACGCCCAGCTCCTCGGCCGCCACCTGGGCCATCACCGTTTTAGTGCCGGTGCCGATATCGCTCGCCCCCATGTTGAGATTGACCGAGCCGTCCTTGTAAAGCTTGATGATCACCGTGGAGGGCGGCCCGCCATCGCCGGCAATCCAGAGGCAGGCGCCAACGCCGATGCCGCGCTTCAGATGATTGTCCTGGCGGTTATGGCTGTTGATTCTCTTAATCGACTCCCGCCAGCCGAATTGTTCGGCGCCGCGTTCAAGACACTGGCTGAGCCCCGTGGTTGTATAAGGCGGAGCGCCTTCCCTTGCCTGGCTTTTAAGTGAAATATTTTTCAGACGCAGCGCCACCGGATCCATATCTATTTTTTCGGCGAGGGCATCAATCATCTGCTCAAGGGCCCAGGCCCCCTGGGGATGCCCCGGCGCCCGGAAAGGCCGGGCCGGGCCGGCGTTAATCAGGATATCTTTTGAACTGGTCCGGACATTGGCGCACCGGTATAGATCGCGGACCAGCCAGTCCACCAACTGCGCGCCCCCGGCCGGGTAGGCGCCGCTGGGTCCGCTGCAGTCGAATTCCAGGGCGGTCAGGGCGCCGTCTTTTTTTACGCCGGCCTTGATGCGCATGGTACTGGCCGGGCGGTTCCCCACACAGAGATAGGTCTCTTCCCGGGAGAGCATCATTTTTACCGGCCTGGCCGTTTTTTTGGCCAGCAGGCAGCAGAGCACCGTGTATTTACCCGGCCAGAGTTTGGAGCCGAAACCGCCGCCCATATAATGTCCGACGGCCCGAACCTTGGAGAGGGGCAGATCGAGAGCTTCGGCAATTCTGGACTGGACTGCGTATACGCCCTGGCTGGACTCCCAGACCGTGAGCCGATCCCGCTCCCAGTTGGCCACACAGCCGTGCGGTTCCATGGGGGTGTGCAGTTCGCACGGGGTACGATAGGTCTCTTCAAGAACCACGTCCGCCTCGGCGAAACCATTGTCCACATCCCCGCGACCATATTTTTCTTCATTGAGAAGATTACCGTTGCCGCCGACCTTGGCGGCGGAGGCATCAAGGGCATGCTCATAATCGACGGCAAAATCGAGGATCTCGTAATCAACTTTGATGGCCCTGGCCGCGTCCGCCGCCTGATACATGGAATCCGCGGCAACCGCGGCGACCACTTCCCCTTCGAACCGGCAATGGGTAGCAAAGAGCGGGACCTGCCGGTCGCGGTATTTCCATTTGAGCTTTTTCGCCTCCGCGGATTGCCCGGTGATAATGGCCCGTACCCCGTCCATTTTTTCCGCTTCGGAAGTATCAATTCCTTTAACTTTGGCATTGGGGTGGGGAGAGCGAAGAATCGCCCCGTAAATCATATTGGGCAACAGAATGTCGGAAGGATAAACCGCCGTGCCGCTGACCCGTTCATAGGCGTCCACCCGGGGCAGCGGTTTGCCGACTATATCGGTTTGCCGCCAGAACTCCGGAGAGTTTTCCGGATCCGGGGTTTCCGGAACCGGGAGGCCTTCTCGGTAGTAGATCTTATCGTTAGTGGTCATAATTCCACTCCCTTAGGATTTTTTCAGCCGGGCCGCCTGGTCCGCGGCGGCAAAGATGTTCCGGTATGCTCCGCAGCGGCAGAGGTTGCCGGAACAGCCCTTCCGGATTTCGTCGGCGGAGGGGGACTCCACTTTGCGGAGAAGACCTTCGACCGCCATGACCTGGCCGGGGGTGCAGTAACCGCATTGAAAGGCGTCATTTTCAGCGAAAGCGGTCTGGACCGGGCCGAGTTCCTCACCCTTCATCAATCCTTCGACCGTGGTAATTTCCCGGTTTTCAACCTCCACGGCCAAGGTCAGGCAGGCATAGCGCGGCAGATCATCGATCAGGACCGTGCAGGCTCCGCATTCCCCCCGGTCGCAGCCGAGCTTGGCGCCGGTCTGGCCGATTATTTCTCGCAGTACATAGAGCAGAGACCAGCGCGGTTCCGCCAGCACCTCGTAGCGGTTGCCGTTGATCTTCAGCCGGACCTTGACCATGGACGCGGCCGGCATAACCTGATCGTCTTCATTTGCCAGAACCGGGCCGTTGAAAGGCCGCGATATCAGGGACGCGCCCACCACCCCGGCGCCGACTCCGATGAACTGGATGAATCCCCGCCGGGTGTAACCCTCACAATGTCTGTTATCCTGGTCGTCTTTACTCATATCTCCTCCGGATTAAAGAAGGTCATCTGCAATAATCCACCCTGAAAGCCCAACCGACTGCCCGGAACACAGGGAGGCGGCATTGGCGGCGGAATTGTCGGATACGGTGATTAAT
>JBHEOZ010000096.1:4610-7265 GCA_046260555.1 Desulfurivibrionaceae bacterium | reverse complement strand
CCGAAATCTCGACCCTGCGCCTTTTTCTGAGCGGTCACCCGGAGGTTTCGCCCGGCGAGGTCACCGTTTATGCCACCATGGAGCCCTGTTTAATGTGCTACACGACGATGCTGTTAAACGGGATCAGGCGAATCGTCTACGGTTACGAAGACGCCATGGGCGGCGGCATCGGTCTGGATCTCTCCGGGCTCGCCCCGCTTTATCGGGAGATGCGGGTGGAGATCGTCCCCCGCCTCCGCCGCGCCGAGTGTCTGGCCCTGTTCCGCGAGTTCTTCAGCAATGCCGACCATGACTACTGGCGGGGCAGCCCCCTGGCCGAATATACCCTGAGACAATCATGAAAAATTCCGCCGTCAAGACCCTGGCTTTCCGCCCTGAGGAACGCAACATCTTCTTCCATATTCTGACCGGCTGCAATCTCGCCTGCCGCCATTGCTATATAAACCGGGAACAACACGGCAGCGGAATGGTCAGCCGGGAAAAGATGGTTGAGTGGCTTAAGCTTTTTTACGAGCCGGCAAAAGAGTCCAACGTCATCTTTCTCGGCGGCGAACCAACCATGCATCCGGATCTGGCCTTCGCCATCAAAAAGGCCCGGGAACTCGGCTACTCTTCGGTGACCGTCGACACCAACGGCTATCTTTTCCACAACCTGCTCGAGCGCATTTCCGCCGATGCCGTCTTAAGCTTCAGTCTCGACGGACCCGACGCCGAGGTCAACGACCCGATCCGAGGCGAGGGCGTCTTCGCGACCTGTACCGCCAACCTTCAAAAAGCCGCGGCGCTGGGTTTTACGACCAGTCTGATCTATACGGTCAGCCGAATGAACCTGGAGCAGCTGCACCGGATGCCGGCGCTGTTGGCCGAGCTTGGGGTCAATCGATTTTTTATCCAGGTCATCGGCTTACGGGGCAAATCGGCGGAAGACCCCGAAAACCTGCAACTGACTCCGGAGGAATGGCTGAGGGCGGTGCCGCCGGTTGCGGCTCAGGCGGCCGCCCTCGGCATCCCGACCATCTATCCCAAGGTATTCCTTGGTGAAAACGAAAAGTTCGAATGCGCCGGCCGGACGGCGGAAAACTTTTTTATCTTCCCCAACGGCCGGGTTTACCGGTGCCCCTTATGCGAGGATCATCCGATCCACTCCCTGGAAATAAAAGATGATAAGCTGAAGAAAAGGGCGGGGTTGCACGAAGAGTGTTTTTTCGAACTGGAGATTCCGGAAGGATGCGTGATGAACCGGCTCCTCCAGGCCGGCAATATCCCATACGGACCGGACGGCGCCCCCCTGCACCGCATCTCCTGCTGTCTGCTCAAGCAGGGCGTGGGCACCTGATTCCGTGACGGCTGTCGGGCGGTTTCACCCTATCAGCCTGTAATCACCTGGTTATCTTCCCATGATCCCGGGGATAAGCTGCACTGCGGTCTTGCCAGGCATCCGATCCCCGACTCAACCGATTCAAAGAAATACTGTGCTTACAAAGTGCTTTCGCTTTCGGGGGCGAGCTTAAGTGAACCTGATCTTGGTCTTGCCGACCTCGATTATATCCATCGGTTTGAGCCGTTTTCCCTTGTCGACCGTCCGGCCATTCACCATGACTTTATTGAACATACCTTGCCTGGCAATGACGAAGTAACCGTCGTTGGGGCGATACTCGATGGTAAAGGCGCACTTCGCCGTCAAGGCGCCGGCAAGGACCAGATTGGCTGAAGGATCCTTGCCGACCGTGATCGTTTTGCCCCTCAAGATGAGCTTGGCCGGAGTCCCATAGCCCTGCAGTACCGACAGGCGATTCTTTGGCGCGGTGGTTTCCTTTTTTCCGGTTTTGTGGATGCCGGTCACATAGAGGGTCTGGTTGTGACTCTCCATATTCATCCCGTCGGCGGCAACTGAACCGGCCTCGACTTCGTCATCGGTCAGAAGTTTACTTATTTTGAGATTAAACTTACCGATAGAGATGTTGTCCGATTCGAAAATCTGCCGCTCGGAATTGATCTTCTCACCATTGACCCTGGTCCCGTTCATGCTGTTAAGATCGCTCAGGTAATAGAAACCCTTGTTAAGCTCCAGAGAGATATGCTTGCGGGATACCGAGGAATTGTTCACGATGACATCGGCATTGTCGCCGCGGCCGATCGCCAGACACTGGCCTTCTTCGATGTTAAACCGCTTGATCACGCGGTTCTTGGATAAAATCGCCCATTCTGCCATATTCTCTCACCTCCTCGCTGGAAAATAGTCCGAAGTGGGATGATAAACGATCGCGGCTATTTTGGAAAACAATTAATCAGGGCCCGGCCGGAGATAGAACAAGACCATCAGCAGGACCCCGATCTCATAGAGAATGATGAGCGGCAGGGCCAGAAGAACGGCGCCGAACAGGTCGCCGGCGGCCAGCAGAAAGGCCAGAATCAAGATAGCCCCGTAACTTATCCAGCGCTTATCGATGAAATATCTGCGGGATACCAGACCGGTTCGTCCCGCGGCAACCATCAGAAAGGGAATCTCGAAGGCGAGTCCGAAAGCGAAAACGGTCCGGGCCGTGAAAGTAAGATAGGAATCAAGCCGGGGTTTGGCCTGCAACTGGGGACCGGCGGTATTCATCAGAAAGGTGAGGATTTCCGGCAGAGCGACAAAATAAGCGAAAATTATCC
>JBHEOZ010000096.1:576-4600 GCA_046260555.1 Desulfurivibrionaceae bacterium | reverse complement strand
AAATTATCCCGGCCACAAAAAGGAAGGTGGCCCAGAAACTTACGGTCAGGGCAACCTTTTTTTCCCGCCCCCGCAGCCCGGGCGCCACAAACATCCACAATTCGTAACATCCGACCGGAAAACTGGCCGCCACCCCGACCAGCACCGCCACCTTCAGATAGCCGACAAAGGCCTCGGTAAGGCCGGTGTAGATCAGGCCTTCGACCTCCGGGGAGGCGGCAAGGATCGGCTGAATCAGATAGGCGGCAATGGGCCGGGAAAAATAATAGGCCAGCGCCGTAAAACATAACACCGAGGCAAAAAAGACCACCACCCGGCGGCGCAGCTCTCTTAAATGGTCGCCCAGGAAATCGGGCAGAGGATTTTCTACATCCATCTATTTTTCTTCCCCGGCAGCTCCATCCCCGGCCTGCTCCACCGGTTCCCGGCCGGACCGATCATCAGGGGAAGCGGGATTGGCCTCGGCTGGCTCGGCTGGCTCGGCTGGCTCGGAAGCTTCTCCTTGGTCGCCGGATTCGATCCCGGCCGCCTTGCGCCCTGCCGCGGCAAGCTCCTCCGGACGGGAGAAGCCAACCGGCAAATCATGATCCAGAGAGTTCTGCTCCAACTCTTCCTCCTGGAGACTGTCCTTCAGGACATTGGCGGCTTTCTTTAATTCAACAAGTTGTTTGGCAAGCCCCCTGGCGAGTTCCGGCAATTTCTTCGGTCCGACCACAATTAAGGCCACCGCCATGATCAGAATAAGTTCGGGAAGTCCAATGCCAAACATTTTTCACCAGCTTGTATTATATGTGGTATGTAACGATCATGGGCCAGAACTACCATCTTTAGCACTCTTTGCAGGGGGCCGAAGATCCGAGTGGCGGCCGGAGTACTATCCGTCTGTCCGCGAAGGCCGGCAAAGACGAAGACGCGGTGCCTGCAACCTTACTCCGGTAAGGGCGCGAAGCCGAGACAGCTGGATGGGGTCGTTCGCCACCGCCGAATACTGCCTAAAAAATACGGCATTTACCCGGCGGTGTCAAGCGGGAGCGCCAAGCGCTGAACCGGACAGGATCACCTTGGTGACAATTGACTTTTCCACGGTCTTTGGCTATGTTGGTCTGTTGGTGTGGGGCACGACTTTTCCGTCAATCCGCCAATTTCAACCGACGTCTCGCGGATTTATCCTGCGCGGCCGACAATTTTATCGCCTCTGGCGCATGCAGATATAAATAAAGGAGATTTTTAATGGCTAACGTGGTTATCGTCGGCACCCAGTGGGGTGACGAGGGCAAAGGTAAGGTTGTCGACCTGCTCACCAATTACGCTGATTATGTAGTCAGGTTCCAGGGGGGCAACAATGCCGGCCATACCCTGGTTGTTGAAGGCAAGCAGTACATTTTTCACCTGATCCCCTCCGGCATCCTTTACGAAAACAAGAAATGCATGATCGGTAACGGCGTGGTAATCGACCCGGCCATTCTCCTGGGCGAAATGAACGAGCTGACCGAAGCCGGTCTGCCCGTCTCGCCGGAACGGCTCACCATCAGCCAGAACGCCCACCTGATCATGCCCTATCACAAGCTATTGGACGGCGCCAGCGAAAGCGCCAAAAAAGATGGCGCCAGGATCGGCACCACCGGCCGCGGAATCGGCCCCTGCTACGGCGACAAAATCCTGCGCAGCGGCATCAAAGCCGGAGATATTCTCGACGAGAGCCTGTTCCGGGAGAAACTCAGGGAGAACATCGAAGAAAAAAATTTCCTGCTCACCACCAAGTATGGCGCCAAGCCGATCTCTTTTGATGAAATTCTGGCGGCATATCTAGGCCACGCCGAAATACTGGCCCCCTATATCGGAAACGTCTCCGTGGAACTCGACCGGGCTCGCAAGGCCGGCAGACACATCCTCTTTGAAGGGGCCCAGGGCACTCAACTCGATATCGATCACGGCACCTATCCCTTCGTGACCTCGTCAAACACCATCTCCGGCAACGCCTGCACCGGCAGCGGATTCGGACCGAGCCATATCGACGAAGTAATTGGCATCCTTAAGGCCTACACGACTAGGGTCGGCGAAGGGCCTTTCCCCAGCGAACTTTTTGATGAAACCGGCGAAGCCCTCCAGAAAAAAGGCGGCGAGTTCGGCGCCACCACCGGCCGCAAGAGACGTTGCGGCTGGCTGGACGCGGTAGTGGCCAACGAAGCGGTCCGCTTGAATGGCATAACCGGCCTGGCCATAACCAAGCTCGACGTCCTAAGTGGCGAAAAAAGCCTCAAAACCGCGGTTTCCTACGAAGTCGACGGCGAAAAATACGAGGCGATGCCCGGCAATATCAGAACCACCGCCAGACTGAAACCTGTTTATGAAGAAATGCCGGGCTGGCAGGAAGATATCAGTAAGGCAAGAAACATCGACGAACTGCCGGTCAAGGCCCGGGATTATATCAAAAGGATCGAGGAACTCACCGAAACCCCGACCACGCTGCTCTCGGTCGGTCCCGGCCGGGAAGAGACCATACTGCTCCGGAATCCATTCGAAAAATAGGTCGTGAGCAACGGTGGCAGCGATATTGATTATCAGGCCCGCAAATATATGATGAGATTTTCTTTTTCCCATAAGCTTTTCGCGGGCTTTTCCCTGCTCTCCCTGCTTACCATTCTGCTTGGCGTCACGACCTTCACGACCATTAACGAGATCACCCGCGGCCAGCGGAACCTGGCCCTTCTCCAGGAATTCGAATTAAGAGTCAACACCCTGGAAACGGCCGCCAACTCCCAAAGCAATGTTGCCTTTATATCCGCCAAGTCCTACGAGGACTTCCGGGAGAATCTGGACCGAACCAGGCAGTTAGCGGAAGAAATTCTCCACTCGGATTACTGCGAATCCGGCCCGAACCCTGACGGGGCCGATTCATGTCAGGCAATCATGCTGGAAGCGATGGACTTCTATCCCCGGGCCGCTATCGAGCATTATGAAAAAACCCTGTTAACCCTCCGCCTTATCAACCAGAACCACTTTATCTACAGAAAGATGCTGGAGGCGGAAAAGCCCCGGCCCGAAAAGGTTGACCACAGTCAAATAAACAACACCATCCACCAATTGGAAATGCTGAAGCATGAATTCGAAGAGTCCAACGACTTCGCGGTCATCGAAGAGATGAAGAGTCGGTTCGAGTTCCTCGGAAATCTTGATCCGAATGCCGAACTTCTGGATTTAGCGGAAATATTTGTCGCCAACAGCGAACAGACCTATCGAAACCGTCTTGAAATAATGGCCACCCGGGAAGGCCTGGCTGAAACGACGGAGAGATTCCGCGCCACTGCCCAAAACCTCCTAGAAGACGTGGTCAGCGGCGGCAAGCAGGATGAACAGGAAGTGCGCACCCTCATCATATTTTTGGGGACCGGCTCTATCGCCTTGACCCTGCTGTTCTGGCTGCTGACCTCGAGCCGCCTGGCCCGGTTCATGAAAAACCAGAAAAAAGCCATTAACTCCATAAAAACCGGTCATTACGACTACCCCGTCGAAAAAGACACCAACGACGAACTCCACGAACTCTATCTGTTCACCAAGGATCTCGCCGAGAACCTCAAGGAGGAGATCGCCGAACGAGAGTTTTCCCAGCAGGAAAAAAAGGATCTGGAATTTCAGCTTATGCAGGCCCAGAGGCTGGAATCGATCGGCATCCTGGCCGGGGGAATCGCCCATGATTTCAATAACGTTCTGACCGGAATAACCGGCTATACCGAGTTGGCCATGGCCAGGCTGGATGACAACCACCCAGTGAAGAAATACCTGGAGACCATAGCCGACTCAGGCCAGAAAGCCGTTGAAATGACCAGACAATTGCTGGTCTTCAGCCACAAACAGGAAACGGCCAAAAGGGTGATCAACCTGAATATGCTGATCACCAACCTGATGAAGATGCTGGACCGCATGATTGGCGAGAATATTGTCCTGGTACTCGACCCCGCCCCTGAACTGCCGGCGGTGATGGCCGACCCTGCCCATATCGAGCATGTCCTGCTGAACCTGGCGG
>JBHEOZ010000096.1:0-308 GCA_046260555.1 Desulfurivibrionaceae bacterium | reverse complement strand
GGAAAGCACGGTCGGCCGGTGAACCACCTTTAATTTATATCTACCGGCGATTGACAATGAACAGCAGAGCGAAGAGGCGGAACCGGCTTCTTCGCTCCAGGCGATCTGCCGGGGCCGGGAAACGATTCTGCTGGTCGACGACAATGATACGGCCCGGGACTTTGTCTGCGAAACCCTGGAATATTGCGGATATAAAGTCCTTACGGCCAGCAGCGGCAGCGAGGCCGTCAAGATAATGAATCAGGCAAATTACCCAATCGATCTGCTTCTTACCGACATAATCATGCCGGGCATGAACGGCATGGAAC
>JBHEOZ010000095.1:597-7303 GCA_046260555.1 Desulfurivibrionaceae bacterium | reverse complement strand
GCCGGGCCTGGCCTGCAGAAACGGCGAAGAGTACAGATGGCTGACGCCAAGGTCGTGAAGATAGGAAATCAGCCCGGCGGCCTCGACAAAAGTAAAGTCCTTGTTGAACTGCAACCGGTAGGCGGTATCGGGCATGGCGCGCCGCTCCATCAGCATCCCTCCTTGCCGGATGGAAGATCTGCCGAATATGGGTGGCTCATCCCGTGATTGTTTTCCTTGTCGAGTGCCAGGGTGCTGTAAAAAGTTACCGCCCAGGGCGGCATGTTTCCCCGGCGGTCGGGGGTCTCGCAATCACCACCGCTCCTGAAAAGAGGCCGGCCGGGGAGTTGGTCGAAACCGGAAGCATTTCGGGGCCCCAGGTTGGCGAGCATGCCCAGAAGACCGCCTGATTCATGGCGCCAGCGGACCAGTAAACCTTGCAATCCGATCAATTCAAACTCGCCGCTGCCGCCGGCGATCCCCGGCAGATGGGGGACAATCTCCCGGCGCCGGACCTCGAGCAGGCGTTGGTGGAGGGTCAGCCACTGCCGATTAAGGGGGGTGTGCCCCTCCCAATCCAGTTTGGCAGCCTCGAAAACCTCCTCCCGGTTCGGATCGGGAATCGTTTCGCCCGCCCCCTCCCGAAATTCCGGGAAAGCGGCAAACTCCCGGATCCGGCCTTCATAAACCTTGGTTGCCAGCTCCTCCTCGAAATCGCAGAAAAAGGGAAAGGGCTGCCGGGCCCCCCACTCCTGGCCCATAAAGACCAGGGGGGGCTGCGGGCTCAAGAGGAGGATGATCGTGGCGGCCCGGAGGGCCTCGAATGAAGCCAGTTCGGCAAGGCGTTCGCCGAAAGCGCGATTGCCGATCTGATCGTGATTCTGCAGAAAATCGACAAAGGCCGCGGCCGGGAGATCAGCGCTGGGTTCGCCCCGTTTTTGCCGGTTCCGGTAGCCCGAAATTTCGCCCTGGTAGGCAAACCCTTCGGTCAGGCAGCGGCCCAGGTGATAAAGGGGATTATCCCGGTAATCCGCATAATATCCGCCGGTTTCGCCGGTCAGAAGGACATGGCAGGCATGATGGAAGTCGTCGTTCCACTGGGCCTCGTAGAGCAGGGTCCGGCCCCCTTTACCGCGCTTCAGGTAATGCGCTTCGTTCCGGTCGTTTTCGAGGATCAGGTGGATTTGCCGCTCCGCCGGGAAGCAGGCGCGAACCTCGGCGGCGATCTCTTCGAGGATATCGGGCTCGCTGGGGTCGTAAATGGAATGGACCGCGTCAAAGCGCAGGCCGTCGAAGCGGAATTCCGCCAGCCAGTAGAGGACGTTTTCGATAAAGAACCGGCGCACCGGGTTCACCCCTTCTCCCACCTGTAAGCGATCACAGGGTGGTGCAAGATGCGGTGGACTGTAATCGCTGACGCTGAAATTGATCGCGCTGCCCCATGGAGTCTTGAAGCGGTCGGTAAAGAATTGGGGCGCGTAGTGGTGGAGATAGTTGCCCTCCGGGCCGAAATGGTTGTACACCACATCGAGAAAGATCATTAAATTGCGCCGATGGGCCTCGTCGACCAGCCTTTTCAGTTCAGCCGGAGTCCCGTAGGAACGGTCCGGGGCGAAGGGCAGCACCCCGTCATAGCCCCAGTTCCTCCGGCCCGGAAAAGCGCTTACCGGCATGAGCTCGATAGCGGTGACCCCGAGATCGGCCAGGTAATCGAGCTTGTCGATAACCCCGGCAAAGGTTCCCGCCGGTGAAAAGGCGCCGACATGCAGTTCGTAGATCACCGCCTCCGGCCAGGGCCGGCCGCGCCAATCAGCATTTTGCCACGGCGAGGCGGCGGGATCGACGACCTGGCTGGGACCGTGAACCCCTTCCGGCTGAAAGCGCGAAGCGGGATCGGGAACCAGGAGCTCCCCGTCGATCCGGTATCGGTAAAGGGAACCCGGCCCGGCCCGGCTGGTGCTCAAGCGGCGCCAGCCTGCTTCGTCTTTATCCATCGGCAGGAAAAGCGGCCCGGCGGGCTCTTCCAGACACAGTTCGACCCGCTCCGCCGCCGGCGACCAGAGCCGGAAACAGACCTCGCCCGAATCCCGCAACTCGGGGCCTAATTCCATCTTATGAGCCTTTGTCATTGCCGCCTTCCTCGCACATTTTTCGGTTCTTGCCGGCGCTGAAAAGCAGCAGGCTGTTGCCCTCCAGCACCACGACCCTGCCGGCCTCGACATATCGCCGGCCCCCGTCCTCGTCCGGCTCGGCCCCGGTATCCAGGTGGAGCCGCCATTTTCCGGTTTTACCAAGGCGGGGAATAAAAAAATCGACCGCTTCCCGGCCGGCATTGAACAACATGAGAAAATCTTCATCGACCAGGGGGCGGCCCTTCTCGTCCTGCTCCGGAATGGCGCGGCCCGCCATGAAGACTCCGAGGCTTCGGGCCGAGGATGAATGCCATTCGTGTCCGGCCATCTCGTTACCCTCGCGGTCAAGCCAGACAATATCCTTGACCCCGGAGTTCCCTTCGGCCCGGCCTTCAAAGAAACTCCGCCGCCGGAACATCGCATGTTTCCTCCGGAAGCGCATAAGTTTCCGGACATATTCGAGCAACCGCAGCTGTTCCGGATCAAGCTCCCAGTCGAGCCAGCTGAGCGGATTATCCTGGCAATAGGTGTTGTTGTTGCCTCCCTGGCTGCGGCCCAGTTCATCGCCGGCCAGCAGCATCGGCACTCCCTGGGAAAGGAACAGGGTGGCGAGGAAACTCCTGACCTGGCGCCTGCGGAGCTTATTCACCGCCGGATCGTCGCTTACCCCTTCCGCCCCGCAGTTCCAGCTCAGGTTATGGGACTCGCCGTCACCGTTGTCTTCAAGATTGGCCTCGTTATGTTTTTCGTTGTAGGAGACCAGGTCGCGGAGGGTGAAACCGTCATGGCAGGTAATGAAATTGATGCTGGCCACCGGACTGCGGCCCCCGCGCTCGTAGAGGTCGCTCGAACCGGTCAGCCTGGTGGCCAGCCGGCCGATGTTGCCGCTGTCCCCCCGCCAGTAGGCCCGGATGGCGTCGCGGTATTTGCCGTTCCATTCGGCCCAGCCGGGCGGGAAGTTGCCGACCTGATAGCCCCCCTCGCCCAGATCCCACGGTTCGGCGATCAATTTTACTTGGGAGATAATGGGATCCTGGTGAATGATGTCGAAGAAGGCGCCGAGCCGGTCGACCTCGTGGAGTTCCCGGGCCAGGGCCGAAGCCAGATCGAAGCGGAAGCCGTCGACGTGCATCTCGATGATCCAGTAGCGCAGACTGTCCATAATCAGCTGAAGGACTCTGGGATGGCGCATGTTCAAGGTGTTTCCGCACCCGGTGTAGTCCTTGTAGTAGCGCTTGCCCTCCGGTTCCAAACGATAGTAGGCGAGATTGTCGATCCCCCGGAAGGAGAGGGTCGGACCGAGGCGGTTGCCCTCGGCGGTATGGTTGTAAACCACGTCGATAATCACCTCGATTCCGGCGGAATGGAGGGTCTTGACCATGGTCTTGAACTCGGAGATGTTGCCGGAGGCGGAGTAGCGCATGTCCGGGGCGAAAAAACTGATCGAGTTATATCCCCAGTAGTTGCGAAGTCCCTTATCGACCAGATTCCTTTCGTCGATAAAGGCATGGACCGGCATAAGCTCGACGGCGGTAACCCCCAGTCGTTTGAGGTATTCGATGACCGGCATCGTCGCCAGGGCGGCATAGGTGCCCCGAAGCGACTCGGGGACCTGGGGGTGCTGCCGGGTAAAGCCCTTGACGTGCAGTTCATAGATCACCGTATCATGCCAGGGCGTCCCGGGCCGCCGATCATCCGCCCAGGTGAAGGCCGGATCGATCACCTGGCATTTGGGCATCAATTTGGCGCTGTTGCGGCGATCATAGGAAAGATCCTCTTTGGGGTTGCCGAGCCGGTAGCCGAACAGGGAATCGTGCCAGCGCAGGGAGCCATGCAGCGCCTTGGCATAGGGATCGATCAGCAGTTTCTTGCCGTTGAAGCGCAACCCCTTTTCCGGCTTATAGGGGCCATGGACCCGGTATCCGTAGAGGAGGCCGGGCCGGCCCTCGGGCAGATAGCAGTGCCAGACCTGGTCGGTCTGATGTTTCAGCTCGATCCGCTCCTGTTCCCGGCCGCGCAGCCCTTCGAAAAGGCATAGTTCAACCCGCTCCGCGTGCTCGGAGAAAAGGGCGAAGTTAACTCCCTCGCCGTCCCAGGTGGCCCCAAGTGGATAAGGTCTTCCCGGCCAGACTGTCATAGGTCGTGCCGTCATCGCAACTCCTTTTCTTCATTTCCCCCCGCCCGTGGGAGTCTTAGGGACATGGCGAAACTTATGCCCTTTTGCGGTATAAACGGTACTTTTATAATTTCCTGAGTTGGGCCGCTTGCCGGCCCAAATGGCTTTATCTTTGTCGTCATGCCAGCATGCTTTTAGCTGGCATCCAGCGTATGATCTTCCAAGTAACTACAACGTAACTGACTGTATTTTCGTGCTTCTATATTTATAGGTTTTATCGCAAATTTTGGCATAAATTGATACAAAGTTACTTTTTGATAAACCTCCGCCGCAGGCGGTGTGGCCCGCTGGATTCCCGCTAAAAACGTGCGGGAATGACGGCCCCGGCGTATTGAATGTCATTCCGGCATGTTGTAAGCCGGAATCCAGTACCCATCAACGGAGCACCGGGAAAAATCGAATTTTTGTAACCGTTCACCGGGTGAGCCAGAAGAGGTACCATAACCACCGGCCTTGTAATCGTTCAGCAGTGCCCCAGATGCACGGAAGAGGTTTGCGAGCTGTACTGGTGCTACGCGAGCGGGCCGATGACAAAGCAGATGGGGTGCTGAACGATTACGAATTTTTAGCTGAGTCTGATTCATAGCCATATCATTTTTTAACAGGATTACCAAAGCCTTCTTACCCCTCACCCCTGACTCCTCACACCTATCTCCTGACTCCTAAGCCGTATCCCATGACTTTCTGGCTCCTGACTCCTGGCTCCTGTTTTTCAAATCCCTTCCGGCACGGCATGCCGGATCACCGTGGTGACGATATCGCCGGAGTAGATTCCGACCACGATCAGACTCGCCGCGGCCAGCAGGAGCGGGACCAGCATCGACAGGGGCGCTTCGGCGACCTCCCCGTTCTCCGGTTTCTCGAAAAAGCCGATCTCGACGATCCGGAAAAAGATAACCGCGTTGACCAGGCTGGAGAAAAGCAGGGCGGCGACGAATTCCCAGCGGCCCGCCTGGATGCCGCCCAGGATCAGGTACCACTTGCTGAAGAAGCCGGCGGTCGGCGGCACTCCGATCATCGACAGGGCGCCGACCATGAAGGCGGTCATGGTCAGGGGCATCCGGTGGAAAATCCCTTTGAGGTCTTCAAGTTTCCGGCCGCCGACCTTATGGACAATCGCCGCCGCCGCCAGGAACAGGCAGAGGGTCATCAGGGCGTCGTTGACGATATGGAGGATCGCCCCGGTTATGCCGTAGCGGTTGGCGAGCCAGGCCCCGCCGACCATATAGCCGACCTCGGCGACGATCAGGTAGGTGAGCATCTTCTTGAAATCCTTCCGGGCCAGGGCCAGCAGCGAGCCGCCGACAATTGCCGCCACCGCCAGCCAGACGATCGGCGCCGCCACCTTCAGGTGCTCGAAAACGTAGGCCGGGGTGAAGAGCGTGAACATCATCCGCAGCATGATATAGACCGAGACCTTGGTCATCAGCGGCGCGATCAGGCAGCTCGTCGCGTCGGGGGCATAGGTATAGCTGTTGGGCAGCCAGGTGTGGAGGGGGAAAAAGGCCATTTTGGTCCAGATTCCGACCATGATCAGGATAAAGCCGACCAGCACGGCCGGGGAGTTGTAGAGGTCCGGCAGGATCACGGCCAGGTCGGCCATGTTCAGGGAGCCGGTCATAATGTAGAGGTGGCCGGTGCCCAACAGATAGAGGCTTGCGCCGATGGTGCCGAGGATCAGGTAATTGAAGGCGGCGTGGAGGGCGCGGGGCCGGCCGACGGCGATCAGGGCGTAGGTGGTCAGGGCCGAGATCTCCAGGAGGACGTAGAGGTTGAAGGCGTCGCCGGTAATGGTCATCCCAAGCAGTCCGGTGACCAGGAGCAGATAGAGGGGGTAATACAGGTTGATCCGGTTCGGCATTTCAGCTTCGACGCTTCTTTTCGAAGATACCGCGGCCAGGAGGGCCACCACCGTTATCACCGCGAGGACCAGGCCGTTCAGGTGGTCGACCACGTACTCGATCCCCATCGGCGGCGGCCAGCCCCCGAGCCGGTAGCTGATCGGTCCCCGGGCGATTACCTGATTGAGGGTGGCAAAGGCGGCCCAACTCGATCCGGCCAGGGCCAGAACGGTCAGGGGCAGGCACCAGCGCTGGTTGAGGCAGCAGCCGGCCAGGGAGACCGCGAAGGCGCCGAACAGGGGGATGATCACGATCAGGATCGGTATCTGGCCGGGGTCAATCATCGGAGACCCTCTCGCCTCGATTGATCCGCTCGATGATTTCATCCTCGTGGAGGGTGTTGTATTCGGTATAGATCCGCAGGGCCAGGGCCAGGGCCACCCCGAGGGTGCCGACCGAGACCACGATGGCGGTCAGCATCAGGACATGGGGCAGGGGGTTGACGTAGTTGGCCGGGTTGATGATTTCGTGGGCGCCGTGGCCGTGGCCGTGCTCGATAATCGGAATGGTGCCGCCGG
>JBHEOZ010000095.1:0-587 GCA_046260555.1 Desulfurivibrionaceae bacterium | reverse complement strand
TGGAAGATCCCCATCGAGATGATCTTTTTGATCAGGTTGTTTTTGGCCAGCATTCCGTAGAGGCCGATCATCATGATCAGGGTGTAGAGCCAGTAGTTGTATTTGCTCAGCAGAAATTCCATTCTACAGCCCTTTCTCGTAGGTGCCGTTCGACACCAGGTTGTTGTAGATCAGTATGACGATTGCCATCACGGTCACCGCCACCCCGATTTCGATGCCGAGCATGGCATGGGAGCGGGCCGCTATCCCGTCGACGCCCGGCATGATCCGCTGGAGAATGGAGTAGTCGAGGAAGTTGGCCCCGAGCAGCAGGCAGAGTAAGCCGATGCCCGCATAGAGCAGCAGGCCGATGTTGGCCAGGAGCAGGCCGGCCTTTTCGTTGATCCGGCTCATCGCCATTTTAAGGTCGTAGCTGATCGCCAGCAGGATAAAGGAGGCCCCGAGGATCACTCCGCCCTGGAAGCCGCCGCCGGGGCTGTGGTGGCCGTGGGCGACCACGTAGAGGGCGAAGAGCTGGATAAAGGGGGTGAGCTGCCTGGTGACGAAACGGATAATCGAATCGTCATAGGCGGGCCTGATCGCGGCGG
>JBHEOZ010000094.1:3185-7318 GCA_046260555.1 Desulfurivibrionaceae bacterium | reverse complement strand
GACGACTACCGCCAGGCCCGGCTGCCGGTCATGTCACCCTTACTCCCTGGCCGAAACCCACGCCGAGCTCTCCTGCATTTCCTGCCATAACGGTGACAACCGGACCGCCGACATTGGGAAGGCCCATATCGACCTGATAAGCCATCCCGCCGGTCCGGCTCATATGGACACCAAGTGCGGCGGCTGCCACCGGGAGACCGCTGCCGTGGCGGCTAGCCGCCATTTCACCCTTGACAATGCCGTCAATCTGGTCCGCCGCCATTTCGGAGCGGACCGCGATCTGGCAAGCCTGCTGGAAATTCCGATAACCGACCGGCCGACCACCCCTCTTGAACTGGCCGACGACCTCCTGCGACGCCGCTGTTTGCGCTGCCATCTTTATTATGAGGGGGACGAATATTCACAAGTAGAACATGGCACCGGCTGTGCCGCCTGCCATCTGGAATACGAGGACGGCAAGCCGGTCACCCACGAGTTTCTCGCCCTGCCGACCGACAGCCGCTGCCTGAGCTGCCACTACGCCAACCGGGTCGGCAACGATTATTACGGCCGGTTCGATCACGACTTCAAACTAGAGTATCGCACCCCATATCAACCGGAGGGTTTCTATCCCGACCGGCCCTACGCGGTCGAGCAGCACCGGCTGGCCACCGATATCCACCAGGCGGCCGGGATGACCTGCATTGACTGCCATTTCGAGATGCATGGCGGCAAGACCATGAAAACCCTCGGCTGCGCGGCCTGTCATCTGCACCGGAACCTTCCCGCTGCGGCGAAGCATCTGGGCATTGAAGATGGAGAGCTGGTTGTCACCACCAGGCAGACCAGGCGTAAAATCGTGGTTCCCCGGGCAACGGATCCGGTACATGGCCGCTACGGGGACACCGTCGCCTGTACGGTCTGCCATGCCCAATGGAGCTACAATGACCAGGAGATCAATCTGGTCAGAATCGATCACCAAGAATATGAGGAATGGGACGAACTCTACGTCCAGGACAGTTCCGAAGTGGAGGTTTTATTGCTGAACGGCATCTACGGAGATCAGGTTCTCGAACCGGTAATGACCGATAAGATCAGCGGCCTGGAAAAACCGGGCCTGTGGCTGAAGGGTTTTAAAATCAGAAGATGGGCGGCGCCCCTGATCGATTTTGATCGCGAGGGCCGGCTCCAGGTGATGCGGCCGCTCCTCGACCTGCATATCTCCTGGGTCAACGCCCGGGAGGAAACCGTTTTTGATTCGGTCGGCGGCGAGAGCAAGACCCTGCGGCCCTTTACTCCTCATACCATCGGCAAGGCCGGGGCTTTTTATCACCAGCGCATATCAAAACTGTTCCCCCGGGAACCGAGCCAAGCGAGTCGGAAACAATGAAGAACCTCCTCAACTCCGGTACCGCCCTGTTAATCGTCGCGACTTTATTACTCTCCGGTTGCGGGGAGCTCAAGGCCCCGCGGGTAACGAGTACCGATCGGTATCCCGATAAGGACATGCCCAAAAAAACCGTGGTCCCGCCGACCCAGAAACCCTACAGGATAAATGGCAGGACCTACTACCCCATCCCCTCTTCCGAGGGATTCCGGGAAACCGGGATCGCCTCGTGGTACGGCGGCTATTTCCATGGCCGCAAGACTTCCAACGGCGAAACCTACGACATGAACGGCATCAGCGCCGCCCACAAGACCCTGCCGATGAACACCTACCTGCTGGTCGAGAACCTGGAAAACGGCCGGGAGATGACGGTCAGGGTCAATGACCGGGGCCCGTTCCACAAAGGCAGAATCATCGATATGTCCAGAACCGGAGCCGACAAGCTGGGCTTTCTCGCTAAAGGCACGGCCCGGGTCAGGATCACCGCCCTCGGCGAAGCGGCTACTTACCGCGAGGCCGGAACCACCGTCAAGAAATTCAAGGATCATCCCGACTTCCGGAAAGGCGAGTTCTATGTCCAGATCGGCTCTTTCATCGATAAGGGCAACGCCGGGCGGCTCAGGGACAAGATGGTGGCCCGGGGGCGGAAGACCGTGATTCAGGAGTTCGACCGGGGCGATCTTCTCTTCTTCCGGGTCCAGGTCAAGGCCGGCGCCACCCTCTCCGAAGCGGAACAGATTGAAAAGGAGCTCACCCGGAGCGAATTCCCCGCGGCCTACGTGGTGGCCCGCTGAACAACCGAACCGGAAACTGGACCGAATAAGTTCTTGCTCAATAATTATAATCAGGGAATCTGACGTCGATCACCCATTGGTGATCGTACCAATCCCTCATCGTTATCCGCCGATAACCATCGTGCCGAGATCCCAGATGAAGGTCGCGGTATTCAGGGCTGGCGGAATAGCCGATAAAACAGCGTCGGCGGGTCGTGTAACTAAGGACGTCGCCCATCAGCGTATCAACCGCCGCCCAGCGATTGAGGCTGCAGCCGACATTACCCGGCCGGCCGGGGGGCGAAAGCCGATTCCGGGAAACAGTCAAGGGAAATGCTGGTATTGAACTGCTCCGGTATCTGTTGAACCTTGATCTTCACCACGGTGCCTGCCGGCACCTTTAATGTTAAATAATGGGAATATTATCCTTTTGAACACCTCTTTTCCCCGGGGGATTACCCATGAGCCGCCCATAAAAAAACGCGGGATCCGGTAGGCACCGGTCCCGCGTTTTTTGATCGATATCGAAAGCCCTGTGATAAATGCTTGATGAACTCGCAAAAATCAGGAGATGGCTAAGCAAAAATACGTCACGACAGTAGATCGGGCTTTTTGCTACGCCGTCAATGCTTGAAGGAGCGCTGGCCGGTGAACTTCATGGCGACCTTGGGGTCGACCTCGTTACAGGCCTCAATGGTCTCGAAATCGCGCATCGAACCGCCGGCCTGGAGGATCGCCGAGACTCCCTGCCTGATCCCGACATCGGCCCCGTCCCGGTAAGGGAAGAAGGCGTCGGAGATCATCACCGAACCGGGCAGGCCGGCCCGATCCTTTTTGGTCTGCTCGTCGATGGCATCCTGGTCGCCCTGGCCGCGCTTGCCCTGCTCGATCTCCAGGGCCAAATCGGCGTAGGGAAGGCCGTAGGTGTCGAAGCAGAGGATATCGGCATACTTGATATAGGCCTTGTGGACCGCGATTTCCGCCACCCCGACCCGATCCTGTTCGCCGGTGCCGATCCCTACCGTGCAGCCGTCCTTAACGTAGATCACCGAGTTCGAGGTCACCCCGTGCTCGACCGCCCAGCCGAAGAGCATGTCGTCGATCTCGCGCTGGGTCGGCTCCCTTTCGCAGCGGTACTCCTTATCCTTACAGGTGGTCACCGCCGGTTTCAGGTCGGCGGCAGAGCGGATCGAGTTGACCGCCGACTGCTGGACGATGATGCCGCCGTCGATCAGGCTCTTGAAATCGACGTAACGAAAATTCTCGAAAGCGGCGAGCTGATCGATCCGGCCGATCTTGATGACCCGGAGATTCTTTCTGGCGGCGAGGATTTCCAGGGCGCCCGGCTCAAACTCGGGAGCGCAGACCACTTCAAGATAGTTCTTGCTGAGGGCTTCGGCGGTGGCCTTATCGCAGGAGCGGTTCAGGATAACGGCCCCACCGAAGGCGGCAATCCGGTCGGCTCGATTGGCCCTGTCGTAGGCAGTGACCAGGGAGTCAGCCACCGCGACCCCGCACGGATTGTTATGTTTCAGGATTACCGCGGCCGGTCGATCAACCATGTACTTGATAATATTCAGGCCGTTATCAACATCGGTCAGGTTGATCTTGCCGGGATGCTTGCCGACCTGGAGCATGTCCTCGACGGCTATGCCGCTGACCAGACCGTGACCGGGTTCGATGAACTTACAGTCACCGAGGACCAGGTTGCCGTTGACCAGCTCGTAGAGGGCCGCTTCCTGATCGGGATTTTCCCCGTAACGGATACCCTTTTCATCGACGCTGCCATCCTCCTGGGGAATGGCCCAGGTTCTTTTCCGGTAAACCAGGGTCTGGTCGCCGAAGGTGATTTTCATGTCCATCGGGAAGTGATCCCCGAGAATCGTCGAATACATTTTTTTAATATCGCTCATCAAAGAAGCCTCCATTCTATATTTAGGGGCCGTTAAGAAATAACCTGAACTTTTTATCCATTTCTTTACGGCCCCTTATGC
>JBHEOZ010000094.1:0-3175 GCA_046260555.1 Desulfurivibrionaceae bacterium | reverse complement strand
ATTCTATATTTACCGGCGAATACGCCAAATCCTAACCTGTTGTCAATTATTCCAAAAACTCAAATCACTTCCTGGAAAACCGCATCCCAGTCCTTGCGGACCGGATCGAAGCCCCTGGCCCTGATGTCCCGGCTGACTTCCTCAATGGTGCGCTGGTCATCGATGGCAAACTGCTCACCTTGCTGGTCTGGATTCGAATATCCCCCCGGGGCGGTACAGGACCCCGCCGAGTAGCGGGTGGGAGCCAGGCCAAGCATTCCGTTTCGAAAACGTGCTTCCTCGCGGGTCGAGAGAAGCAGGCCGACGTCATGATCAAAGATGCGCAGAGCAAACAATAACTGGGCGAGATCGTCCTCCCCGACCTGGACCATCGGTTCGAAATTGCCGGCGGCCGGCCGCAAGCGGGGAAATGACACAGTCAGAGCGGTTTGCCAGTAGTGAGAACGCATCCAGGCAAGATGCATCCCCAGGGCAACCCCCTCCAGACGCCAGTCCGCCAGGCCTAGAAGGGCGCCGAGTCCCACCTCCCGCATTCCGGCCCCGGCGGCCCGGGCCGGGGTGGCCAGTCGATAGGTCATGTCTGACTTGGGACCGGCCTGGTGCACTTTTTGATAAATGTCTCTGTCGTAGGTTTCCTGATAGACCGCCACCGAAGTTATCCCGGCCCTGAACAGACGGCGATAGTCCTCCTCGCTCAGGGGCTGGATCTCGATGGATATCGAGGCAAACCGACCCCGCAGACGACCGGTCAGCACTTCAAGGTAATCGACACCCATCTTGGCGGGCGCTTCGCCGGCAACCAGCAGGAGATGACTGAACCCCCGTTCGGCCAGAAGCAGGGCCTCACGTTCGGCCTCATCAAGGCTCAAAACCCGCCGCTCAATTTGATTGTCAACCGCGAAGCCGCAGTAGCGGCAATTATTGGTGCAGAAACTTGAGAGATACAACGGCGTATAGAGCTGAATGGTCCGCCCGAACCGCAGAGCGGTGAGCTCGGCCGCCCGGGCGGCCATGGCAGGCAAACGCTGCGCCGCGGCCGGCGAGAGAAGCACGCCCAGGTCGAGGATCGACAAACGATCTTTTTGCAAAACGTTTTCGACCTGAACCACATCGGAGCCGTAAACCAGTCCGGCTGTCTCCCGGAAATCCGGAGCGGTGAAATCTGTTTGTTTATTTAATTCGATATCTTGCATCTGAAATTTATTCTTGGCTATGAATCAATCTGATATAGGGAATCAATTGAGAAAGTCGAGTCCTATTTCCGGGGATGAAGCCTCTGGCCTGGACCGAGATCCGGCCAGACCCGCTTCATAGGCAGTGCGCCCCGCCACAACTGCCATGGCAAAGGCTTTTGCCATCATGACCGGATCGGCGGCCACGGCCAGGGCGGTGTTGACCAGAACAGCATCGGCCCCGATCTCCATGGCCTCGGCAACATGTGACGGCGCCCCGAGTCCGGCGTCAACGATCACCGGCACCCTGGCCTGCTCGATAATGATTTCCACCTGAAATCTGGTCAGAAGACCCTGATTAGTGCCGATCGGTGAACCCAGGGGCATAACCGCCGCCGCCCCGGCATCCTGGAGCTTAAGAGCAAGGATCGGATCGGCATTGATATAGGGCAGGACCTTGAAACCCTCCCCAACCAGGATCTCGGTCGCCCGCAAGGTCTCGACCGGATCGGGCAGGAGAGTGCGCGGATCGGGGGTGACCTCGAGTTTCAGCCAATCGCCGCCACCGGAGGCCCTGGCCATTCTGGCCAGCCGCACTGCTTCAGCACTGTCCCGGGCTCCGGAGGTGTTGGGGAGAAAGAGATATCGCTCCCGATCAAGAACGCTCATGATATCGTCGCCGGGATCGTCAAGATCGACCCGCCGCAAAGCCACGGTCACCATCTCGCTGCCCGACGCCTCCAGCGCCTCTTTCATCACCCGGGCGGAAGAAAACTTCCCGGTCCCGACCAGCAGACGCGATTTAAAAGTATGCCCCGCTATGGTAAGCATCAGCCTCCCCCCACGAACCGGATCAACTCTAAAACCGATCCCTCGCTCAATTGCTGGTCCGGGTAGTCTTCGCGAAGAACGATAGCGCCGTTGCATTCAGCCACCACCGTATCGGGATTCAATTCCAGATCCACAATAAGTTCTTCAACAGTAAGCCCATCCCTTACCTCTTTCTCTTTTCCGTTACAGACTATCTTCATATTTCCATTAATAGTTCTTATATAGTTACTGAGTACAGGCCAGGACCGCGGAATCACTGAATAACGAAACAGGTTCGTTGTCCCGTGCCCGCTTACGAAACTTCGAGCAGCAGCCGCAAGATCTGGTTGGCCTGATGATGAGCGGCAACGCCAACCCGGGGAGCCATCAGACCCCGGCCAGGCCTTGCCGCGGTTTCATTGTCACCGACCAGATAGACCCGCTCGCGGATCTTCCTGGTCCTGATCATATTACAATCCTCATAACCGGCGAGTCCGGAAGCGCCGACAAAACCCTTGCCGGCGAGAGGACCAAGCGCGCAGCGCATAGCCGCGGCCTTCATTTCCGCTCCATCGAAGCATTCGGCCAGAACATCGACTTCATTAAACAAGACCGGAATCGACTCCTCCGTTAAAATCCCGTCAATTGTCTCTATACGAAGATAAGGATTAATCCTGGCGAGATTATCTTTCAAGGCATCGATTTTTTTTTCGCCGATCTGGTCGATAAAATACTGCTGCCGGTTGAGATTGCTCGGCTCAACCAGATCAAAGTCGGCCAGGAGCAGATGACCGATCCCGACCCGGGCCAGCGCCACGGCCACCAACGAACCGAGGCCGCCAAGGCCCATAATACCGACTGAAGCGTTTTTGACCTTCTTGTGAACCCCGGGGGTGTGCCGTGCGTAAAGCAACCTTTCAAGTTCTTCGGCCGGCGGTTTTTCTCCTTTCCGAATCAACCAGCAGCTGTCACCGTCTTCAAGGACGTGCGAAGGAGACACGGGATGCCCGTTGACGATGAACAGATCGGCATCGGGCTTGATCTCCCTGGCTAGATCGCTAACCTTCAGGCCATCCCGGAAATGCCGGGGAACCTCGTTGACATGTAACATCCGCACCCCTCACACCTTTCCCATCGAACGACAGGTGCCCGGATCATCCGAGCCGGCGGCAACAACCGGATCAATACCATAC
>JBHEOZ010000093.1:0-7352 GCA_046260555.1 Desulfurivibrionaceae bacterium | reverse complement strand
CATTGCAGCGTACTGAAGTACGCTTCATTCCTCGAAATTCGCGCGCCTTGGATCTGACGATTTTAGCTTAGCCATCCCCATCGAGACTGATTGGCGTCGCAAAAAGTCCTTTTTGCGACGCCTTCAATCTCAATGGCGAAATTAAAAAAAGTGGCGATATTGTGAAGATACGATGGATATGCTAAGAAGATGCTTTTGCTGATCAGTTCGGCAGCTCAGATACTTAAAGATCTTTTGAAAACCCCATGAAATATTTTCCGATAAATCTCGACATCAACAACCGGCGCTGCGTAGTGATCGGCGGAGGCAAGGTGGCCGCGCGCAAGGTGGCCGCCCTGCTGACCTGCGGCGGCAAGATCCGGCTGATCAGCCCTGAGCTTGACGACGAACTGCGGCAGTTTGTCCAAAACGGCCGGATTGAATGGCGGCAGCGCCCTTATCGGCAAGGGGATCTGGCCGGGGCCTTTCTGGTGATCGCCGCCACCGACGAGGAACAGGTCCAGGCCGAGGTTTTCCGCGAGGCCGAAAAAAACAATCAGCTTATCAATGTGGCCGATGTACCGCCCCGCTGCAACTTCATCCTGCCGGCCGTGGTTCGGCGCAAGGATTTGACCATCGCGGTCTCGACGGCCGGCGCCAGTCCCGCCCTGGCCCGCAAGCTCAGGCGCCGGATTGAATGGCTGATTGGCCCGGAATACGGCGTCCTGACCGAGATCATGGGGCGGTTGCGGCCGGAGATCCTCAAGCAGGGGCGATCCCACGCCGAGAACAAAAAAATATTCGCCGCTCTCCTTGATGAGCATTTTCCCGCCTGGATAAGGGAGGGGGATTGGCGGCGGATCGAGGCGCATTTAACCGCGACCCTGGGCGATAATATTTCTCCAGACTGTTTAAACACTTTAAAAAAAGTGCTAAATTAACACTTTTTTGCTAAAATCTATGGTTTCCCATCCCTTCCGGCGGGAGTAAATGAACATGAAATTACTTTTCCAGCTTACTTTCCTCATCTATATCTTTGTGACGCTCGCTTATCTGGTTTACTTTGTCAATCAGAACAAGCGGATCAGGACCCTGGCCCGTTACGGGATGCTGATCGCGGCGGTCGGCCATCTGCTCTACACCATGATTCGTTATCTGGAGGCGGGGCATACTCCGATTACCAGTCTTCATGAGACCATTTCCTTTTCGGCCCTGGCGGTGACCTGGGGCTATCTCTCCTTTCGCTGGCGCTATCAGGTAAAGAACTTCGGAGTTTTTGTCAGCCCGGTGATTACGGCCCTGATGATAGTTGCCGCCTTCGCCCCCCAGGGGACCACCAGGGAACTTACCCCGGAACTGCAAAGCATCTGGCTGCCGATCCACGCCGGAATTTCCCTGCTGGCCTATGGCTTTCTGGCCCTGGCCTTTTGCGGCGGCGTCATGTATCTCCTCCAGGAACGGGAGATCAAGAACAAGCGCTTCGGACTTTTTTACAGCAGACTGCCTTCCCTGGAGGCCCTGGACCGCCTGAACCGCCATGGCCTCGCCGCCGGTTTTCCGCTGATGACCCTGGGGATAATCACCGGGATGATCTGGACCAAGCAGGGTTCGGGGGCATATTGGCAATGGGATCCGAAGGAGACCCTCTCCCTGATCACCTGGCTGGTCTACGCGGCGATAATCCATCAGCGCTTCACTCTGGGATGGCGGCGGCGACGGGCCGCGATCATGGTCATCCTCGGGTTCGGGATTGCCCTGGTAACCTTGTACTTTGCAAGCTATTAGGCTGCTTAGCCGGTGATCGGTTACCTATAACCTGAATCCGTGACGGCTTAGTGCATTGATTCACGATATATGATTGTTTTTACGTAAAATATAGACATTGATCCGTGGTGGCTGGAATGCACCCGCCGCCCTGCGGGGCGCCCGACAACGGCACATCTGCGGCGTTGGCAACTCGTTGATATACCATCAGTATTATCAACATCGTTGCCGCCTTGCATCTGCACCGTTCTCGAACGCTCACGGGTTCAGGTATAAGATAAATTTCGGCGGGATTCATATGCAGGTTGATAATATTATAATTCTCGGGGTAAACCACAAAACCGCGCCGGTCGCGATCAGGGAGCAGCTCGCTTTTTCGGGCGACAGCGCCCTGCCCTTTTCCGATCTGATGGCCATGGAAGGGATTACCGAGTGCTGCATCCTCTCCACCTGCAACCGGGTCGAGATCATCGTGGTCAGCCGCGACCCCGCCAGGACCAACCAATTGCTGCGCCCGTTTCTGTTCGGGAAAAGCGCGGTTAACGATCAGGAGTTTGAAAAATACAGCTATCTTTATCAGGGCGAGGAGGCAATCACTCACCTGTTCCGGGTCGGGGCCAGCCTGGATTCGATGATCGTCGGCGAGCCTCAGATCCTCGGACAGTTGAAGCAGGCCTATAAGGCCTCCGCCGATAACAACTGCACCGGCGCGATTTTGAACCGCTTTCTGCATAAATCCTTTTCAGTGGCCAAAAGGATCAGGACCGAGACCAATATCGGCGGCAGCGCGGTCTCGATCAGCTATGCGGCGGTTGAGCTGGCCAAAAAGATTTTCGGAGAACTGCAGGACAAAACGGTCATGCTGGTCGGCGCCGGCGAGATGGCGGAACTGGCGGCCGAGCATCTGGTCACCCAGGGGATCAGCCAGGTAATCGTGGTCAACCGCACCTTTGAGAACGCGGTTAAGCTGGCCCGCCGTTTTAACGGCAAGGCGGCCGGACTTGACGATTTGATTCCCCAGCTCGAGAATGTCGATATCCTGATCAGTTCGACCGGGGCTACCGATCTGGTTCTGAAACACGAGGACGTCAAACCGGTGATGAGCCGGCGGATGAACCGCCCCCTTTTTCTGATCGACATCGCCGTGCCGCGCGATCTCGACGCGAAATTAAACAAGCTGGACAACGTCTATCTCTACGATATCGACGACCTGACCCAGGTGGTCGATATCAATAAGGCGGAAAGAGACAAGGAGGCGGGGCGCGGTGAGCGCATAGTGGTTGAAGAGACCATGAAGTTCACCCAGTGGCTGGCAGGCATGGAGGTCACCCCCACCATTGTGGCGCTTCGCCGCAAGGCCGAAGGCATCTGCCGGGCGGAAATCGAACGCACGTCCGGCAATATCAAGGATCTTTCCCCCAAGCAGAAAAAGGCGATCGAGAAGATGGCCGGCGCCATCGCCAACAAGCTGCTGCATGATCCGATCACCTATCTGAAAGCGGATCAACCGGGTGACAAGGGCGAAAAGCTGGCCTTGATCAGGCAGCTGTTCGGCCTCGACTATGATCGCTCGTAGGGTTTTGAGTTTGGGCGGTTCTTTCCGATCGGCGGCTTGTTAAGTTCTCCCCCTGTGCGGTTCCCTTTTTATTTGACATAAGAAAGCCGACTCGGTATGTTACTCTGTTTTTACGGCCGGGACCAATCGTGTTCTAATCACCCCGGCGTAATTTTCGTAACGATCCGGGCATGTTGACTGATTTTCAAGGATCGTCTTTTATCGAGACAGACAGCATAAATTGAAGGAAAAATCATGAGTAAAAGAACTTTCCAGCCCAGTAATTTGAAGCGTCACCGTACCCACGGTTTCAGAAGTAGAATGAAAACCAAGGCCGGGCAGGCCGTCATTAATCGGCGGCGGGCCAAGGGCCGGCACCGTTTGGCCGTCTAGGAAGAGACCGGGTCGCTCGTTGCGCGGCCCGCGGCCTACTTGACCGAACTATCACAATGAAGCCGTTGTCACTCCCTAAATCGAGTTTACTCAGAAAACCCCGGGAGTATAGGCAGGTGTATAGCAGCGGCAGAAGGGTCAGGGGGGACCGGTTCACCATCATCCATGCACCGAACGGCAACGAAGGGAGCAGACTGGGAATCAGTGTTCACGGAGTAAAAAGGGCTGTCAGAAGGAACAGGATCAAGCGGATTATCCGCGAGTTTTTCCGGTTGAATCGTTCTTTCATAGCGCCGGCTTCAGATATTGTCTTCGCCGTTCGCCATGACTTCACTGCGGACAGCCCTGCCGAGATAAAACAACATGTTGAGCGTATGTTCAGCAACAACAAAGATAGAGACGCTGCTGGGCAGTGTTGATTTTTTCGGTCATTGTCACATATCGCCTGAATCGCGAAATTCCCGTCTGTAGAAGAAAATTGATAGCAGAAAGCGATGTCGCCGCCCCGGCGCGACGATATGCTCTTTTGCCGCGGGAACACCGATAATGACTTTTAAAAAAGTTTTCATCCTACTGATCCGATTTTATCAGCTGGCGATTTCGCCGCTGATCCCGCCCAGTTGCCGTTTTATTCCCACCTGCTCCCAATATGCCATAGAAGCCGTTGAGCTGTACGGACCGATTCGGGGCTCCGGCCTGGCAATTCGGCGAATTCTCCGCTGCCATCCCTTCCACCGGGGCGGTTACGATCCCGTCAAATAATTGACTCAGGCGCCGAATATGTTTGCGAAACCACGAAAACCACATGGGGCCAGAGGCCGATAACGGCAGAAATCGCGCCAAAACTCGCCAAGGAAACAAATAACATGGATTCAAAAAACGCCTTTCTGGCCATTGTATTGTCTATGGCTGTGCTGTTTGGTTATCAACTGCTCTTCCCTCCCCCGCAATCCCCTCCGGCTCCTCAGGAACAACAGCCGGCAACGCAAAACGGCGACCTTCACCCTTCGCCCCCCGCCGCCCCCTATACCGCGGAAATAGCAGCCGGTCGGCCGGTTGGCCAGGCAGCGGCGGCTGAACCGGAGCGGCCGGCCCGGGACATCCAGGTCGCCACCGCGCTTTATTCGGCGGTGGTCAGTGAAGAGGGCGGCACTCTAAAAAGCTTTCGGCTCAACGAATACCGGCAGGAGCTCGATGCCGATTCTCCCCCCATGGAGCTGGTCGGCGGTGATGACCGGGGCCGGGGCAAGGAGCTTCCCCTCTTTTTTTCCTGGGGGGCCGACCCGGCGACCGTTGCCGCGGCCCCGATTTATGAAGCGGCTCTGACCAGGATTACCACCCGGCAAGACGGCCGGGCGGCGCTAACCATGACCGGCCGGCTGCCGGGTGACCTGACCGTGATCCGGACCATGACCTTCAATGATGACAACTATCTGGTCGATCTGGTTGTCGAAGTGGTCAATAACTCCGATACCGCCCTCCAGGGCGCCCCTTATCTGAGTCTGCCCGGCCCCCTTTTCTCAGCCGATGCAAAGGATACCAGGTTTCTGTTCAACGGCCCCGCCGTGCTGGTCGACGGTACCCTTGAGGAGATCAAGGTCAAGGATCTCCAGGAAGACGGCCCGGTCACCCTGCGCGGCGACGTGACCTGGACGGCTTACGAGGATACCTATTTTATAATGGCCGTGGCTCCGGAAAAGGAAGGCGCTTCGAGTCATAGCGTGCGCCTGGCCGCCGCCGAGGCTGACAAGGTCGAAAATGTCCTGTTTGGCGCCGCCGATGTCATCACCCCGGGGGCCAGTCGGCAATACCGCTACACCGCCTATATCGGCCCCAAGAAGATGGCCGGTTTGAAAGCGGCGGGCCACGAGTTCGACGAGGCCATAAACTTCGGCTGGTTCGGTTTTGTGGCCAAGCCGGTTCTGGTCCTGTTGAACCTGATTTACAAGTACTTTCATAACTACGGGGTGGCCATCATCCTGGTGACGGTTCTGATTAAACTGTTTTTCTGGCCGATCACCCAGAAGGGCATGAAGTCCATGAAGAACATGCAGAAGCTCCAGCCCAAACTGGCCAAGATCCGCGAAAAGTACAAGGGTGACAAGGAACGTCTGGCCCAGGAACAGATGAAGATGTACCAGACCCACAAGATTAACCCCCTGGGCGGCTGTTTACCGATGGTTCTGCAGATTCCGGTTTTTTTCGCACTTTACCGGGTGCTGATGCAGGCCATTGAATTGCGCCATGCCCCGTTCATGTTGTGGATCGACGATCTTTCCGCGCCGGAGCGGCTCTCCATCGGTTTTGAGTTGCCTTATCTGGGCGGTTTTCCGCTGCTTACCGTGTTGATGGGCGCCTCGATGTTTCTCCAGCAGAAAATGACGCCGATGCCGTCGGCCAACCCGGAAATGGCGAAGATGATCATGTTTATGCCGGTGATCTTCACCTTCATTTTCATTAATTTCGCCTCGGGCCTGGTTCTATACTTTTTCGTTAACAATTTTCTGCAGATGGCCCAGCAGTATTACGTCAACAAGGACCGCGCATAGCGCTCTGTTACGCTTACACTCCGGCGGTTTTGGGTACTTTGGCGACCGCCCCGGTGAACGGTTACCATAAAATCAGAGGGAACACGAAATGACCGAAGAAAAACAGTACAGCGGGTCGGATGTCTCCACGGCCATTGCCAATGCCTGTAAGGATCTGAACAGCAGCCAGGATGAACTGAATATAGAAGTGGTCGCTCCGGGCTCGGCCGGTTTTCTGGGAGTTTTCGGCAAGAAAGCAGCCACGGTAAAGGTTTCGCTCAAAAAACAGGTCCGCCAGCCCGCCGAACCCCAGCACAGGAAAAAGGGAAGGAGCGAGCGGCCCGCGAAGGGAGCGGCCCGCGGCCCTTCCGGCGGCCGTGCCCCGGAAAAGGCCCCGGCTGAAATTTCCCAGAGCCACCTCGATCAAGTGAAAAGTGACCTGGAGAAAATCCTTGAACTGATGGGTTTTCCCGCCGCAGTGGAGGTGACCAACGAGGCCAACAAAATCAAGGCCCTGATCGGCGGTGACTTTGACGAGGCCGTTATCGGTCCGGAGGGGCAGACCCTGGACAGTATCCAGTACCTGATGCGCAAGATCATCAGCCGGCGGATCGAGGGCAAGGTCATGTTCTCCCTTGATGCCGGCGACTATCGTAATCAGCGCCGGGGCGAGCTCGAGGAAAATGCCTTGAAACTTGCCGAAGAGGTGAAGGAGTCGGGGCGCACCAAGAGCATTCCCGCCCTTAATCCGGCCGAGCGGCGCATCGTCCATATGACCCTGCAGACCGATCGCGCCATCCGCAGCCGCAGCGTCGGCGACGGTCATTTCAAGAAAATTCTCATCTATGTGCCGACCCAGGGCAAAAAGCAGAAAAACCGCTAACCGGGCCATCCCATAACCATGACCGTTGTCCAACCCCGCCATGATCGGGACGGCGCCACCATCGCCGCGATTGCCACGCCGCCGGGCCCCGGCGGGATCGGCATCGTCAGGATCAGCGGCCCGGCCGCCAGGTTAATTCTGACTGAACTTTTTATTCCCCACCGCCAAAAATCGCTGAGCAGTCACCAGTTGACCTATGGCCGTCTGATTGAGCCCGGCAGCGGCAGGCCCCTTGATGAGGTTATGGCGG
>JBHEOZ010000092.1:7043-7360 GCA_046260555.1 Desulfurivibrionaceae bacterium | reverse complement strand
GGCCCACATAGCTCAACCTGATCACGGTCGTGAGCCGGTCGCGTAAAAAATCAATCAGTTGGACAATCATCCCGTCACCGCCTTGACAAAGTGCATGATAAAATCTGGATAGACCCCGATAACCACCGAAATCACCGCCGCCAGCATCAATGGGATCAACATGGCCAGGGGCGCCTCCCGAATCCCTTCAAAACTTTCCCCGGCCGGTCGTTTGCCAAAAAAAGCCTTAAAGGTGACCGGAGCGAAATAACCGACATTCAACAGGGTACTGGTCAAGAGAATCAGAATGATGCCGATGTAGTGCGCCTCCATCTCCA
>JBHEOZ010000092.1:3626-6879 GCA_046260555.1 Desulfurivibrionaceae bacterium | reverse complement strand
GCCCTGGATGCCGCTGGTGGTAAGGAGGGCGACCCCGAGAATAATGTAGGAGAGCTGGCTGACCGTCGAGTAGGCCAGCCGCGCCTTGAGATTGTCCTTGCTCAGGGCGATGATCGAAGCGGTCAGAATGGTGAAGGAGACAAAGTAAGCGGTAGGAATTCCCAGGTTGAGGGCCTCCATGGTGCTGGTCCCGAAGACATAGAGCATCACCCGGGTGGTGGAAAACACTCCGACCTTTACCACCGCGACCGCATGGAGCAGGGCGCTGACCGGTGTCGGGGCCACCATCGCCGAGGGCAGCCAGTTATGGAGGGGCATGATCCCCGATTTGGCAAAGCCCAGCAGGCAGAAGATATAAAGCATCGTCACCAGGGCGGAGTTGACATCGGCCGGGAAGATCCCGGTGCTGATATTATTGGCGAAATCAAGGGTGCCGGTCAGCACATAAATCAGGATCATGGCCGGCAGCAAGAGCCCCTTGGCGGTAGTGGTCAGATAGATGATGTACTTGCGGGCCCCGCTGTAGGACTCGCCATCCTGATGATGGGCGACCAGCGGATAGGTGCAGACGCTGACGATTTCGTAAAAAAGATACATCGTAAAAAGGTTGTCGGAAAAAGCCACCCCGATCGCCCCGAACAGGGCCAGGGCGAAACAGGCATTAAACCTGGTCTGGGCGTGCTCCTTCAGGCCGCGCATGTAGCCCATCGAATAAAATACCGCCAGGATCCACAGAAAAGAGGCGACCACGGCGAAGATCATTGAAAAGGCGTCGGCCCGCAGGGTTACGGAGAGCCCGGGCAGGATGTTAAAAAGATTATAGACCAGCCGATTACCGGCAAGAACCTCGGGAACCATCGAGATAATCAGACCGAACATGATAACCGAGGCCGCGAAAGAGACGCCCTCCCGCAGGTTGGGATATCTGGCGCAGCGCATCACCACCAGGGAACCGATCAGCGGGGTCAGCAGGGCATATAAAAGTTTACAGGATACTGTTTCCATGGGCCATTTTCCTCTATCTGATTAGCCTTGCAGGCTGGCAACATCCTCGGTGTCGATCGATTTGTAATTGCGATAAACGGCGATGATGATGCTCAGGGCAATGGCCGCCTCGGCCGCGGCGATTCCCATAATGAACAGGGTGAAGATCTGGCCGGTGGTGGGGTCCGGGGCCAGAAAGCGGCTGAAGGCCATGAAGTTAAGCGAGGCGGCGGCCAGAATAAGTTCGGAGGAAATCAACATGCCGATCATGGTGCGCTGATAGAGCATCCCGAAGATCCCGATCCCGAAAAGCAGGGCCGCGATCACCAGGTAAACCTCCAGGAAGTTACTTAAATTCAGGATGCTCATGATTTACCCCTTCCGGCCCGGGCCAGGACCAGGGAACCGATAATGGCCAGGAGCAGCACCAGGGAGATCAGTTCGAAGACCATGCCGTAGTTGGTGATTAAAGCGTGCCCGATATCCGTAACCGAACCGGTGTTAACCTTGGCCGCGGCAACGGGCCACATGGTATTGATGCCGAGCAGGGCCAGCCCCCAGAAGAGCAGCGCCCCTACCCCGAAACCGACCGGAGCGGCGATCGCGCTTCGGCGCCCGACCTTTTGCTCGTCGCCGGGATCGGCCAGCATAATGGCGAAGACGATAGTTACGCAGACGGCCCCGACGTAGATCAGCATTTCCATCACCGCCACAAATGGACTGTGCAGAAAGTAATAGAGCCCGGCCACCCCGATAAAACAGATGGCGAGGCCGGCAACCGCCCGCGGCAGCCGGGGCGAACCGACCGCGATCAGCGCCCCGCCGACGGTGACCGCGACGATAAACAGGAAAACGAGGCCGGCGAGACCTTCCGCAGTGAACAGGGATATCATCCGCTTTTTTCCTCAAGTCTTTTTTTCAGGTCGAATATATAGGCATCCTTCCGGGGTCCGGCGAGGTTGTAATCCCTGGAGAAAGTGATGGCGTCGAATTTACAGCTTTCGACACAAAGTCCGCAGAGACTGCACGTGGTAAAATTGAGCATATAGCCGGTCAGCACCTTTTTCTTGCCGCCCTCCGGCTTCTCCCCGGTCAAACTTATACAGTTGCTCGGGCAAGCCTTCTGGCACATCCCGCAGACCACGCATTTGGGCGCGCCGGTCTCCTCGTCGGCAACCAACTCTATATGGCCGCGAAAGCGCGCCGGCATCACCAGGGTCTCATGGGGATACTGGACGGTGACCACCGGCTTGACCATATACTTGAAGGTAATACCGAGCCCCACGAACAGGCTTTTGGTGCCGCCAAACAGTTCTTTGAAGTATCCACTCATTTCATGACGCTCCGGTAATAAGGGGCCAGACCTTGATCATGGCGCCGGTCAGCAGCAGGATAAGCAGCGAGATCGGGATCAGGATTTTCCAGGAGAGATTGAGCAGCCCCCAGAGGGTGGTCCGGGGATAGGTCCAGCGGATCCACATCACGCAGAAAATCAGGAAATAGACCTTGGCCAGGAACCAGAAAACGCCCCAGAGCCCCTGGTCGGACAGAAATTCGACAGGACTCTGCCAGCCGCCCAGAAAAAGGATGACGGCCAGACTGCAGCCGATGATGATGTTGGCATACTCACCCATGAAAAAGACTCCGAAACCCATGCCGGAATATTCGGTATGGAAGCCGGCGATCAGCTCGCTTTCGGCCTCGCCCAGATCGAACGGGGCCCGATTGGTCTCGGCCAGGGCGCAGACAAAAAAGATCAGGAAGGCGACCGGCATGAAGAAGATAAACCAGGCCCCGCCGCTTTGTGCTTCGACAATCCCGCGCAGACTGAAGGTGCCGGTCACCAGAATCACCGACAGCAGGGTCAGCAGCATCGGGATTTCATAGGCGACGTTCTGAGCGACTGAACGCATGGCACCCAGTAACGAATATTTGTTGTTGGAGCTCCAGCCGGCAATCAGGATCGCCAGGACATTAATGGCAACCACGGCCAGAATAAAGATCAGCCCGATATCAAAGTCACGCCCTTGAAGCTTGGGACTGAACGGAATGACCACCAGCGGCATGATCGCCGGAGCGAAAGAAATGATCGGGGCCAGACGATAGAGAACCTTATCGGTCTGGGAGGGCACGATCAATTGTTTGCCGACCAGTTTCACCCCATCGACAGCTAATTGCAGAATCCCGTGCCAGCCGACTTCCATCGGCCCCGGTCGGCGTTGAAAGCGACCGGCGAGTTTGCGCTCCAGGTAGCCCATAACGACGGCAT
>JBHEOZ010000092.1:0-3616 GCA_046260555.1 Desulfurivibrionaceae bacterium | reverse complement strand
GGTCAGCATGATCATGGTGACCACCGTGATCAGCATCGGGATCTCGTAGGCGACATTCTGGGAGACGGCCCGGGCCGCGGAGATCACCGCGTATTTATTGTTCGAACCCCATCCCCCCAGCAGCAGCCCCATGACATTGACCGAGGCAAAGGCGAAAATCATCAAGAGGCCGATATCGATATTTCTGGCCACCAGGTTTTCACCGAAGGGAATGGTCACAAACGACATCACCGCCGGGACCAGGACCAGGAGCGGCGCCACCTTGAACAACAGGGGATCCACCCCCTTCGGAACCAGGAGCTGTTTGGACATCAGCTTGATGCCGTCGGCCAGCGGTTGCAACAGTCCGAAAGGCCCGACTTCCTTGGGTCCGATCCTGCCCTGGATATGGCCCGCGACCTTGCGCTCCAGCCAGACCAGATAGGCGGCGTTCAGGGCGGCAAAAGCTATGATCCCGACCAGGAAGGCCAGCAAACGCCACGGTTCCGTTAAAGTCATCAATCCTCTCCTTACCTGTCGATCTCGGGGATGACCAGATCCAGACTGCCCATCAGGGCAAGGGCGTCGGGCAGGAGCAGCCCCCGGCTGGCCTCGCCGTAAAGGCTCAGATTGGAAAAGGTCGGCGACCGCAGTTTCATCCGGTACGGGGTATTGGTGCCGTCGCTGACGATCCTGATCCCGAAGGTGCCCCGGGCCGCCTCCACCGCGCCGTAATAATCTCCCGCCGCGGGTTTCAGGATTTTCGGAACCTTTTCGGCCATCACCGGTCCCTCCGGCAATTTATCCAGGGCCTGCTCGACAATCCGCAGGCACTGATCGATCTCATCCATGCGGACCATGTAGCGGGCCATGGAATCGCCCTCGGCGTACACCGGAACCTCGAAATCCAACTCCGGATAGACCGAATACGGTTCGTTTTTGCGGACATCGTAATCAACCCCGGAGCCGCGCAGAACCGGGCCGGTGGCCCCGTATTTCCGGCACATCTCGGCGGGCAGCACCCCGACATCCTTGAGACGGTTAATCAGGATAATGTTCTTGGTGACCAGATTATGATAGTCGGGCAGCCGCTTGCGCAGCCTTTTGATAAAAGCGCGGGTACCGGTGAGAAAAGCATCGTCGACGTCGTTACACAGTCCGCCGAAGCGGTAGTAGCAGAAGGTCAGCCGGGAACCGGTTACCGACTCCAGCAGATCGAGAATATGCTCCCGATCGTCGAAGGCATAGAGCAGCGGAGTAAAGCCGCCGAGATCGAGGACAAAGGCCCCGAACCAGAGAAGATGGCTGGCGATGCGGTTCAGTTCGACGGTAATGACCCGGAGGTATTCGGCCCGCTCCGGCACTTCCAACCCCATGGCCTGTTCGACAACCTTTACGTAACCGTGGTTATAGGAAAGCGCGCCCAGATAGTCCAACCGGGCCGTGTTCGGCATGAACTGTACCCAGGTCCGGTTCTCCCCCATCTTTTCATGCATCCGATGCACATAGCCGAGCACCGGTTCGGCGTCAACGATATATTCGCCGTCCATGGTCAACTTGACCCGCAGGACGCCGTGGGTGGCGGGGTGCTGCGGACCCAGATTGAGTACGAAGGTTTCCTGATTCGGGCTGCGAGCTAGATCATTCATGCCTTGAAGTCCTTGCGAAGGGGATGGAAGTCGGCATCTTCAGGAAGCAACAGGGGAGAGAGGTCGTGGTGTCCCGTGAAGACGATCCCGAAGAAATCATGGGTCTCGCGTTCATGCCAGTCGGCCCCCGGAATAAGGCGGGAAACGGTGGGGAGTTCGGGTTTGGCCCGATCCAGGCGGCAGCGCACCACGACCCGGCAAAGCTCGCCGGCGGTCCGGTTGTAGTCGTAAACCACTTCCATTTTATCAGGGGGGGCATCGGAACCGGGCTCCCCGGCGGCCCCGGCCTCGGCGGCTTCAGGGGCCTGCTCATTAACTGAAACCGTATCCGGTTGATTACCGACCGGGGTCTTGCCCAGCCAGTCCACTCCGGTAACCGCCTCCAGAAAGAAACCGAGTCGGTCCAGTAGCTCGGCCGCGTCGACGACTCGGTCCGGCCCGACTTCCACATCAAGATGATACCCCTTGACCTTATAGTCGGTCTCGATCACGGCCAGCGGTGCAAGAGGCGCAAATTCACTTTTCAACTCGCTTAACATGTTCAAACGGCCTCCACCCGGGGCCATCGCCGATGACCGGTAACCTTTTCTTCAAGCTCGAGAATTCCCTCGATCAGGGCCTCGGGCCGGGGCGGGCAGCCGGGAATGAAGACATCCACCGGGAAGAGCTTGTCCGCGCCTTCGACAATACCGTACTGCCCTTCGAAGACGAAGGGCCCGCCGGAGATGGCGCAGTTGCCCATCGCAATCACCCATTTGGGCTCCGGCATCTGATCGTAAAGAGTCTGCACGGCGGGGGCCATTTTTTTACTGATGGTTCCCGCGACGATCATCACATCGCACTGCCGGGGAGAGGGGCGGAAGACCTCGGCGCCGAACCGGGCCAGGTCAAAACGGGACGCGCCGGTGGCCATCATTTCAATGGCACAGCAGGCCAGGCCGAAGGTCATCGGCCACAACGAATTAGCCCGGCCGAGGTCGAGCAGCTTATCGAGGGGCGCGAACTTGATTATTGCTGACTGTAGACTTTCCTTCCCCACTTGAACACTCCCTTTTTCCACGCATAGATCACGGCCAGCGACAAAACGCCGACAAAGATAACCAACTCGACGAAATCGCGGATCAGATACCCGTCGTTATAAGCCATGGCCACCGGAAACAGAAACAGGATATCGACAGCAAAGGCGAGGAACATCAGGGCATAGAGATAGTAGACGATGCCGAAGCGAATCCAGGCGCCGCCGATGGGTTCCATGCCGCACTCAATGATTTGATCGGTTTTATTTCTGGTATTTCTGGTGTAGCGGGGGGCAATGAGGAAAGAGATGACAAAGGGGCCGACAGCAAAGGCGAGGCCGCCCAGGAAAAAAGCGGCGACATAGAGAAGATCGGTTAAAGCTTGTTGTCCCACGATGACGCCTCCCTTAAGAGGTGAAGACTTGATTAATCTGTCTACAGTAGCTGATCGTGAAAACCCGGCTTTGATGTCGGGATTCCGGGCGGAAAATCGATCCTCCGCCAGAATGCGAATTGCATTTTTTTATCGCACCGGGCAAGCCTTGTCAAGGAAATACTGAACTGTCATTCAGTTTGGAAAACCTTTACACCCCAGGGGAAACAGCACAATGTGGCAGTCGTCAGCCTGTCTTTTCGCGGCGGAGTCCGGCCAGCAAACGACTGTGGATATTATCAAAACCGCCATTTGAAAGAACCGCCGCTACATCTCCCTCGGAGGTATTGGTCAGCAGAAAATCAATTATCTCCTCGGTCGTGGAAAAATAATGGGCGGAAATTTTCCGGGTGTGCAGCGCGGCAACCAGTTCCTTGGCGGAGAACAACTTTTCGGCCGCAATGTCTGTCAGGGGTTCCGGCTCCCTGATCGGACCAGATCAGGTGGTTAACCTTAGGGATCTTGTCCAGCACTGTTTTCACATTGTCATAGAGATTGTCTTCCACTATAAAAACAGTGCTTTCGGAATGGTTGAGACA
>JBHEOZ010000091.1:6966-7516 GCA_046260555.1 Desulfurivibrionaceae bacterium | reverse complement strand
TAGACCGGAACATCACCGTCCAGGTAGTTAAAGGTGATCGAGTCGGTGCCGTCGTCGATATTGTTGGTAGTCGTGCTATCGTCATTAACAAAGTCTTCTATAGGGTCGGGCATGGTATTAGTCGCCGGATAGCTGAGAACGCCACCGCAGCCGAAAAACCCGGTCCGCCGGATGTCCCGGACCAGCCTCTCCATCGCCACCCTGGCATTGTTCTGCAAATCGAGCACCGCCTCATCCCTTTCGAGCATGACGGTTTCGTCGGTGACCGCCTTATAAACCCCGCCCAGGACGATAAGGGAAATAACCATGGCGACCATAACCTCGACCAGGGTATAACCGCCGTTCCTCTTCATAATAATATTACCGGCATCCATCTTGTTTTCCGTCCTCCACTCACCGAAATATCTGAAAACCCTAGAAGTCCGCATCCACAACCCAACCACCGGTCGGCTGCCATTCGTCGACCCGGATCCGGCCCACATTGTTGACGATGATCGCCCACGGCCCCGACTTGACCTCTTTGCCGCCGCCGTCATCCTGGGGAAAATAA
>JBHEOZ010000091.1:0-6956 GCA_046260555.1 Desulfurivibrionaceae bacterium | reverse complement strand
CCGCCATCCGGATCAGTCGGTCCACCACTGGCCGAACCGTCATAGATCTCCGGTCCCGGCCTGCCGATGGAGGCCTGATTAGCAAAAGTTACTTCATCGATAATGCAGTCGCCCTCGCCGGGGTCGCAGACCCCGTTGCCGTTGCAATCCCCCTCGCCGGGATCGCAGACACCGGCTGTATTCCCAGTAGCCCCAATGTCAACGTAGGGAGAATTCCAGACATCATAGTCGCCGTTATTGTTGTCATCCACCCAGATCGTAAAGCCGTTATTAATGTTCCCATCACCATCAAGATCAAAATCCAGATAGACATCGCGGCTCCGCTTGACCGCCTCGAACCTCGCCTGATTGAATCTGGTCTTGGTATTGTAAACAAAGGTTTTCAATTGGGTTCTTTCGGACCGCATATAACCGCCAACCGAAACAGCCAGGATCCCGAGAATACCGACCACGACCATCAACTCGACCAGGGAAAAGCCCCGGCTATCCCAATTTGCCGATTTTACTGTCGGTTTATTTATTTTCATGGATTATCCATTTATTAAGCGGAAATTGAATTGATCCTGACACCCTTTATAATTACTTAAGCAATCTTTATACCGTGAACTCCATATAAGTTTATATAAAGGATTTTTCATTTTAATTCAGGGAACTTACAATCTCCTTACAGCAAACTCCCTTATACTCACGCAGAGACAAACTGTAAAATGTTTTAACAAAATAACGCCAAACATAAAATTTATTTAGTCTTACTTTTGTTTTCAGCACTATCTGAACTTTTTTGACGAGTTCGTAAAAAGTCAAAAATCAGTCATTGCGAGCGTAGCGAAGCAATCCAGGAACATCTAACCAGTTGAAAATACTGGATTGCTTCGTCGCTTTACTCCTCGCAATGACGTGGCAAATCAGTTTTTGCGAATTTATCAGCCTTGATAAGGGACATGGAAATCATAAGGTACCGTTTATACCCCAAAAAGGCATAAGTTTCGTTTGGGCCGGCAAGCGGCCCAACTCAGCTTTATCTTTGTCGTCATGCCGGCATGCTTTTAGCCGGCATCCAGCGTATGATCTGGATTCCGGCTTAAAACCTGCCGGAATGACGGACTTTTCGATACGTGGTAAACCGGTATATCACTAATTTCTGAGGCCCTACGTCCGCAAAAAGTCGGAAAAAGCTGTCATTTCGAACGCATGTGAGAAATCTTGTTCTTTACACCCACAGAAACTATTAAGATTTCTCCCGTTGGTCGAAATGACATTATGGCAATCCCCCGCTCATCCCGAGCCTGTCGAAGGAAGGGTTTTCCGACTTTGGCGACGCCAACCACCCTTGCCGTTATACCAAACATCACGAAATCAATAACAAAAAAGGGCCGCCCGAAGGCGGCCCATCCTGTTTTATTTATCCGGCAGGGTTGTCTATGCTATTATTCCGGATCTTTTCGCGAACAATAATGCCGTGCGCGCATGATTACTTGTTTTTAGGATTCCGCTCTCCGTTTTTACCCCGATCATGGTCCACCGTGACAAGAAATCCCTGGACTGCCTTGTTGCCCGCTTCATCTTCAATTGACAGTGTCCCCTGATAGATCGTGCCTTCCTTGTCTTTTCCTGTTTTGGAGACCATTACAGGAAACTGCCGGACAAAACTGCCTTCCTCGATATCGAGAGTGCCGGCGACGGGACCATTATTGCTTTCCATACTGTAAAAGCCCTTAACCTCGCACCCGGGAGAGACAACAATATTTCCGGACAATTCAATCATGACTTCCTTGTCAGTGGGTGCCCATACGCTCTGAGGTCCGACCTGCACATTCTCAAAAGACAAATTGCCATCGCATTTATTCTCGGACTGGACCCGCACAACCAAGGCAATATCGCTACCGTCTACAGCTTCGGTTGCCAAGATGATACGGGGTTTCAAGACAGCTGAATACTTACCGGCCGGAGTATCGGCAGGGACTGTAATTCTAAGCGGCAACTGCGAAGAAACCACCCCCCCCACTCTGCTTCGGAGATTGGTCCCGGCAGGCATCAACCAGTCCGGCGGCAGATTACCCTGAATGCTGCCTGAATCAACTGCCATGCCGACGGCACACCGCCCCTCTGATTCAAGATTTACCTCAAGCACTGCGATACCTTGTTCTCCCGGCAAGACATCAAGAACCGCAGAGTCAGGATTAAAACTAAGTCTAGCCGCAAAGGCCTCGGTACCGATAATCCAAAAAAACACCCCAACTAAAATCAGAACACTTGTCTTTTTCATCGCTGCTGCCCCCTTGTTGGTTGGCCTAGACAAAGCCATTAAACATAAACTCTCTCATACTGCAAATTGTACGATTTTACTACAGTTTTAGATGAAAAAGCTATCCAAAATCAACTCTTTGTAGATTATAACACATCTACAACTATCATGTCTGCTTAAATTAAACTTTACCTTTCCGTTCTATGGTGAGCCGATCAACAAAAAAACTTTACCACCGCAATCTGTCCGATTCCAGTACAGTATGCAGTATATATTCATATATTAAAGACAAATACAATGCCAATACAGGATTTTAATAATGTTTTGCAGCATTCAACTACAAGCAACTCTTTTCCACTTCAGTCAGCAGTATGACATAAGCACAAACAGCACACCATGGGGTCGCGCCAAAACGTTCCCTCGGCTTCCGCTTCTCACGAAAACAAATTACCAAGAAATATTTTTCACCGGGCGACCGACTACCCCCTCCCCCTTTCTTGCATCTTTTTCCTTTTCACCGTTTAAAAATCAGGACCGATTTAGTATATTAATTTCTTACTCCCCAACCGAAAAGCCAGAACGGCGCCCAGCTAATCCGGCGCCAACTACATAACGTGAGGAAAATCCATGCTCGCCCGCATTCAGGTAGGACTCAAGCTTTCCCTAAACGATTCTTTCGGCGAAAATACCCGCCGGAAGATCCACACCGATCTGGGGTTGATGATCGACGCGGTCAGGACCGTCAAGGTCTTCACGGTCGATGCCGGGATCAGTCCCGAGCAGCTTGCCGCTGCCGCCGCCGGTCCCTACAGCGACCCGGTCACCCAGGACTGGTCGCTGACCCCCCTCGCCCTCGACTGGGACCATGCTTTCGACTGGCTGATCGAAATAGGCTTCCGGCCCGGGGTGACCGATAACGAGGGGCGGACCGCCGGCCAGGCTCTGGAAATCATGATCGGCCGCAAACTGAAACGCGACGAGGCGGTCTATACCTCGATCCAGTACCTGATCTCCGGCGATATCGACCGCAAAGACGCCGAGAAGATCGCCCGGAAATCCCTGGCCAACGAACTAATCCAGCGCTGCACCATCATGAGCCGGGCCGAATTCAAGGCGGCAGGCGGCATCGAGCCCTTCGCCCCCAGGGTCCTGGTCGAAAGCGCGGCGGTGGTCAACGAGATCGATCTCGATGTCTCCGACGAGGAGCTGCTCCGGATCAGCCGGGAAGGGGTTCTGGCCCTGACCCTGGCCGAGATGAAATTTATCCGCGACTATCTGGCCGATCCGGCCAACATCGAGGCGCGCCGCAGCCGGGGCTTAAGCGAAAAGTCCACCGACGTCGAACTCGAAGTCCTGGCCCAGACCTGGTCGGAACACTGCAAGCACAAGATCTTCGCCGGCGACATCGACTACGAGGATGCCGAGACCGGCGAGCGGGAAAAGATCCACAGCCTCTTCGATACCTATATCCGTAAGCCCACCGCCGAGATCCGCCAAAGCCTGGGCGATGACGACTGGTGCCTCTCGGTCTTCAAGGACAACGCCGGGGTGGTCCGCTTCAATAACGACTGGTCGACGGTCTTCAAGGCCGAAACCCACAACAGCCCTTCGGCCTTGGATCCATACGGCGGAGCCCTGACCGGCATCGTCGGGGTCAACCGCGATCCCTTCGGGACCGGGATGGGCGCCAGACTGATCTGCAATACCGATGTCTTCTGTTTCGCCTCGCCCTTTTACGACAAGGAGCTGCCCGCCCGCCTCCTCCATCCGAAACGGATCATGGAGGGGGTCCGGGAGGGGGTCGAGCACGGCGGCAACAAGAGCGGCATTCCCACGGTCAACGGCTCCCTCTATTTTGACGACCGTTTTGCCGGCAAGCCCCTGGTCTTCTGCGGCACCGTCGCCATCATGCCGGCCGAAATCAACGGCAAACCCTCCGAGGTCAAGAAGGCCGAGGTCGGCGACCATATCGTCATGACCGGCGGCCGGATCGGCAAGGACGGCATCCACGGCGCCACCTTCTCTTCCGAAGAGCTGAACGAGAACTCGCCGGCCACCGCGGTCCAGATCGGCGACCCGATCACCCAGAAGAAGATGTTCGACTGCCTCTTGATCGCCCGCGACCGGGGGCTGTACAACTGCATGACCGACAACGGCGCCGGCGGCCTTTCCTCGTCGGTCGGCGAAATGGCCCAGGACACCGACGGCTTCGAACTGCATCTCGACAAGGCGCCCCTGAAATACGCGGGCTTGCAGCCATGGGAGATCTTCATCTCCGAGGCCCAGGAGAGAATGACCCTGGCGGTACCGCCCGAAAAGCTCGACGCATTCCTGGCCCTCTGTGAAAAGATGGACGTCGAGGCCACCGTCCTCGGCACCTACACCGATTCCGGCAAGTTCCACGTGCTCTACGAGGGCAAAACCGTGGCCTACCTGGACATGGATTTCGTCCACCAGGGGCTGCCGCCGATGCAGATGACCGCCCGGTGGGAGCAGAAACAATACGCTGAACCGGTCCTGGCCGCCGCCCCCGAGCTCGGCCGCGAACTGAAAGGGCTGCTCGGCCGCCTGAACGTCTGCAGCAAGGAGTATGTGGTCCGCCAGTACGATCACGAGGTCCAGGGCGGCAGCGTGGTCAAGCCCCTGACCGGCATCGCCAACGACGGCCCGAGCGACGCGGCGGTGATCCGCCCCCTGCTCGATTCCTTCGAGGGGCTGGTCATCGCCCACGGTATCTGCCCCCGTTACTCCGATATCGACAGCTACCACATGGTGGCCTGCGCCTTCGACGAAGCGGTGCGCAATGCCGTGTCGGTGGGGGCGGGCCTTGAGATCATGGCCGGGCTCGACAACTTCTGCTGGTGCGATCCGATCTTATCCGACAAGACCCCGGACGGCCCTTACAAACTGGCGCAATTAGTCCGGGCCAACCAGGCTCTGGCCCACTACGCCCGGACCTACGGGGTACCGTGCATCTCCGGCAAGGACAGCATGAAAAACGACTACCAGGTCGGCGGGACCAAGATCTCGATCCCGCCCACCCTGCTCTTCTCGGTGGTCGCCAAGATCGACGACGTCAGAAAGGCGGTGACCATGGACGCCAAAAAGGCGGGCGACCTGGTCTACCTGCTCGGCGCCACTTATCCCGAGCTCGGCGCCTCCGAATACGCCGCTCAACTCGGGGCGATCGGCAACCGGGTCCCGAAGGTCAACGGCGAAGAGGCCATTGCCAGATACCGGGCCTTGTCAAAGGCGATCGCGGCCGGCCTGATCGCCTCCTGTCATGACTGCTCCGACGGCGGCCTCGGCGTGGCCCTGGCCGAAACCGCCTTCGCCGGCGGCCTGGGCATGGAGATCGACCTGCGCAAGGTGATCGCCGAGGAGATCGACCGCGACGACGTGCTGCTCTTCTCCGAATCCCAGAGCCGCCTGCTGGTCACGGTCCCAGCCGATAAGGCCGCACCCTTTGAAAAAGCCATGGCCGGGACGATCTTGGCCGGGATCGGCGAGGTGACCGACGCGCAAAGCCTTATCGCCACGGGCCTGACCGGCGCCACCGTCCTGAACGAACCACTGGCCGGGCTCAAGTCCGCCTGGCAAAAGACCCTGGATTTCTGATGACTGCCGATTCTGAAAAGAGCAAAGGGTTGATGATCAAGGATATCCGCGACAACCAGGCCGTCCAGGGGATCTTCCTGGTTCGCGAGGTAAGCCGGAGCGAAACCAAAAACGGCAAACCTTTCCTGGCCCTGACCGTGATGGACGCCTCCGGCGAAATCGCCGGCCGGGTCTGGGAAAACGCCGACCGCTACCTGGAAAGCTGCCGGCCGGGCGCCACCGTTAAAATCAAGGCCCAGGCCCAGTCATACCGAAACGTCCTGCAACTCAAGATCGACCATCTCGAAGAATGCGAAGTGGTGGCCGAGGAGATGGCCGCCCTGGTTCCGGCCACCGCGGGCGATATCCCGGCCATGGCGGCGGAACTGACCAGTCTCGCCGAGAGTATCGCCAACGATCATCTCCGTGGATTGACCCTGGCCTTCATCAACGACCACCACATATTCACCCTGTTCAAAAAGGCCCCGGCCGCCAAATACATGCACCACGCCTGTCTGGGCGGGCTTCTCGAGCACACCCTGGGGGTGGCCAGGACGGCGGCGGCGGTCAGCGAGCTTTATCCGGCGGTCGACCGTTCCCTGCTGATGGCCGGAGCGATCCTTCACGACATCGGCAAACTGATCGAATTCGACTATGAGGTCCTTCCCTACGACTACTCCGACCGGGGCCGCCTGGTCGGCCATATGGTCCTGGGCATCGAGATGATCCAGGAGAAGATTAACGGGATTGCCGGATTTCCGAAAGAAAGCGCCACCCACCTAAAGCACCTGATCCTCGCCCACCACGGCCGCCACGAGTTCGGTTCGCCAAGCCTGCCGATGATGCTGGAAGCCTTTGTCCTGAATTTTCTCGACGATCTTGACGCCAAAATAGATTATCTCGGCGGCCTGAGCCGCAAGATGGAAGGCGAGGGTTATCAGTGGAGCGAATATCAACGCAACCTGGAACGATTCCTGTTCTTGCGCCGGGCGGGAGGAGAGAGAGATCCCGCGGCCCCGGGGGGCGACCCCGACGATGAAATCGATCCCCGGCAGGGGAGCCTCTTCCGGTGACGGGCGATCAATTCACCATCGCTTCGGTCCTCGGCCAGGAC
>JBHEOZ010000090.1:0-7598 GCA_046260555.1 Desulfurivibrionaceae bacterium | reverse complement strand
GGGAAAAGCTCCAGAAACCCCTTGGCGAAGCGGGCCTGAGGGTGCGGGAAATTATCGAGCCCGCCGCGATCGATCTGTTCGATTTCGATCTTATCGTCTTTTTCAGCCGCCAAGGCGGCGAATGCCATTCCTATCCTCCCCTGCCGGGAATGCCGCCGCTTCTGGTCTGGCAGTGCGGAGAGGAATTTGCCGGCACGGATTACCCCGAAATGCTCAAGGCGGTCCGGGCCAGGGTAACAGCCTTGCTGGACCAGGGTTATCTGACCGCCCTGCTCCGCTCCCACCACAATTCGGAGATGCTCCTCGACAATCTCCAGGAAGGTATAATCGCCCACGATCTTGAACGGCGCATCTTCTTTTTCAACAAAGCGGCCGAACGGATCACCGGTTACCGGCGGCAAGAGGTGCTGGGCCGGGACTGCCATCAGGTCTTTCCCGGCAACTTCTGCGGGGGCATGTGTTCGTTCTGCAGCCGGGACTGCCCTCCGGAACTGCCGGATAAGCCTTATTCGCTGCTCTTCAAGACTGTCGATGGCGAGGAGCGCCAGCTGGAGATGAGCGTTACCGGCATTACCGATTCCGGCGGCAAGGTCCGGGGGGTGGTCGCCTCATTCCGGGATTTTTCCAGGGAGCTGGCTCTGGCCGAAAGGCTCGGCGAAATCGAGCAGTTTTCCGGGATCATCGGCCGCGATCCCAAAATTCAGGAACTGTTCCGGACCATCAGGGAGCTGGCCGACAGCGATGTGCCGGTTCTGATCAACGGCGAATCCGGCACCGGCAAGGAGCTGGTCGCCGCCGCCATCCACAACGAGGGAAACCGGGCCGGCAAACTTCTGGTTCCGGTCAACTGCGGCGCCCTGCCGGACAATCTCCTCGAAAGCGAGCTGTTCGGCCATGTCCGCGGCGCCTTCACCGGCGCGATTCGCGACAAGAAAGGGCGTTTCGAGCTGGCCGACGGCGGCACCATCTTCCTTGACGAAATTGGCGAAATCTCGCCGGCCATGCAGGTCAAACTCCTCCGGGTCCTCCAGAATAACACCTTCCACCGGGTCGGCGGCGAAAAGTCCATCCGGGTCGACGTCCGGGTGATCTCGGCGACCAACAAGGATCTGCGCGAGGAGATCGCGGCCGGCCGCTTCCGGGAAGACCTCTTCTACCGCCTCTGCGTGGTGCCCCTCGTCCTGCCGCCGCTACGGGAGCGGCTCCACGATATTCCGCTGCTGGCCGGCCACTTTATTAAACGGGTTGCCAGGGAGCAGGGCCGCGAAGAGCTGAAGATTTCTCCCGAGGTCATGGATATCCTCCTGAGCCATGCCTGGCCCGGCAACATCCGGGAACTGCAGAACGTGATCCGCTATCTGATGGTGCGCTGCCGCGCGGAGACGGTCCGCCCCGGTCATCTTCCGGAAAATCTTCAGGCCGGGCTGGCCCGGAGCCGGGCCGGGGAGGCCGCCCCGCCCCGCAAGCGCAAGAAGCTGACGGTCGACCTGGTCCGGCGGACCCTTGCCGAAACCGGCAATAACCGGCTCCGGGCCGCGAAACTGCTGGGGGTGGGCCGGGCCACCCTTTATCGTTTCCTGGCCGCCAATCCGGATCAATTCTGAGCCGTTTTCCGCAAATCCCCCCTAAAAATCGATCTGAAAACTGTAAACGTCATCTTCCAGTTTGCTCCTGACCCGGTAGCCGCTGTGGTTGAAAATCGTCTGCATGCGCCGGTTGTCCCGCAACACCTCCGCGTCGAAGCCGGCGATGCCGCTGCCCTTGGCCAGATTGATCAGGTGCTTGAAGAGGAATTTGCCGATCCCGTGGTTCTGCCAGTCGTCCCGGATCACGAAGGCGACTTCGGCCCGATTGGTCTTGCTGTTCAGATAGTAGCGCCCCACCGCCACGATGTCCTCGCCATGGGCCTCGGGGACGGTGCCGACAATGGCCACGTCCCGGCGGTGATCGATATAGACGAAATTCTGAATCTGGCTGGGGCTGAATCTTGAATTGCGGGTCATAAACCGGTAATAAAGGGTCTCCCGGGAGAGGGCATAGAGCAGGTCGCGCATGCTGTGTTCGTCGGTGGGATGGACGGGGCGGAAGCTTACCTGGGAGCCGTTGTCGAGCAGCATGGTGGTTCGCATCTCCTGGGAGCCCACAAAGTAACGGCCGCCGATTTCGCTCATCTCCTGGCGCAGGTATTTGGCGACGATCGCCTCCTCCAGAAGCTGTTCGCGGAATTTCGGGTGGGCGATGCTGATCAGGGCCATTACCCTTTCCTGAATGCTTTTGCCGTGCAGATAGGCGACCCCGTATTCGGTGACCACGTAATGGGCTTCCCCCCTGGTCGTTACCACCCCGGCCCCCGGAGTCAGGCGGGTGACGATCCTCGAAATCTCGCCGTCCCTGGCCGTTGATTCAAGGGCGATGATCGCCTTACCGTCCTTGGCCCGGGCGGCGCCGCGGTTGAAATCGACCTGGCCGCCGACCCCCGAATAGAACAGGGAACCGAGGGAATCGGCGCAGACCTGGCCGGTCAGGTCGACTTCCAGGGCCATGTTGATCGCCGTCATTTTAAAATGGCGGCTGATCACATGGGAGTCGTTGACGTATTCGGTAGGGCGAAAGCTGAAGAGCGGATTATTATCGATGAAGTCATAGAGTTTCCTGCCGCCCATGCAGAAAGAGGCGACGATCTTGTTGCGGTCGAGGGTCTTGCGGCGGCCGGTAACCGCCCCCGACTCGATCAGGGGGATGATCGAGTCGGTCAACAGCTCGGTGTGGATGCCGAGATCTTTTTTATCCTTCAAGAATTCGATCACCCCGTGGGGAATGCGGCCGATGCCGAACTCGATGGTCGAGCCGTCTTCGATCAGGGCGGCGATATACTCGCCGATCTTCAGGGTGTCTTCGGTGGTGGTGGACTGCTGCCGCTCGATAATCTCCATATCGACTGGCACCAGGACGTCGAGATCATAGATATCCATAAAGCTCTCCCCCAGGGTGCGGGGCATCCGGGGATTGACCTGGGCGATGACCAGAGAGCCGTTTTCGGCGGCGCTTTTGACGATATCGACCGAGACCCCCAGACTGACCTGGCCCCGGCTGTCCGGCGGCGTCACCTGGATCAGGACCACATCGAGGGGCAGCCGGCCGGAACTGAACAGACGGGGGATATCGGAGAGCAGCACCGGGGTGTAATCCCCCAGCCCTTCCTGGATGTGTTGGCGGATCGCGGTGCCGATAAAGAAGCTGTTGACCTTGAAGCTCCCGCTATACCGGCGGTCGGCGTAGGGGGCCATCCCTTTGGCCAACAGCTGGATAATCTCGACATCGGCCAGTTCGTTGGCCCGTTCGGTCAGGGCCTCGACCAGGGCGACCGGTTCGCCGCAGCCGGTGCCGATAAAGACCCGCTGGCCCGGCTTGATCAGCTTGGCGGCCTGCCCGGGGGTGGCAAGCATGTCGGAGTATGCGTCCTGCCACTCCGTCCCGGTTGATTTCTTGATTTTCGTACTAGTCATCTCTTTTCGCTCTCGTCGCCGCGCAGGGTTATTCTGGCATCGGCCACCCAGGGGTCGGTGCCCGCTTCCCCGACCAGAAACGGGTTGATGTCCAGTTCGGTTATCTGCGGGAAGTCGGTGGTCAGCTGGCTGATTCTCTGCAGGCCGTTGGCGATGGCCTGCAAGTCGACGCCGTGCTGGCCCCGCTTGCCCTTGAGAATTTCGTACGATCTGGTTGATTTAAGCATCTGCATCGCCTCCCTTTCTGTGATCGGGGCCAGGTGGAAGGTGACGTCCTTCATTACCTCCACGAAGATGCCGCCCAGGCCGAACATCAGCATCGGGCCGAACTGGCGGTCGCGGCTCATGCCGATAATCACCTCCAGGCCGGGATCGAGCATCTTTTCGACGTAGACCCCTTCGATCACCGCCTCCGGAGCCCGCTGGCGGATGCGCAGCATCATCAGATCGAAATAATCCCTGACCGCCTCGCCGTTTGAGATATTAAGGCGTACCCCGCCCAGATCACTTTTGTGGACAATGTCCGGTGAGACGATTTTCATCGCCACCGGATAGCCGATCCGCTCGGCGATCTCAATGGCGTCATTGACGGTGACGGCCAGATGACCGCTGGGCACCTGAAAGCCGTAAGCCTGCAGTATGCTTTTCCCCTTGACCTCGCCGATCTGGTAGCGGCCGCTCCGCATCCGGCGGGTGATGATCCGTTCAACCCGGCGCCGGTTGACCCGGAAACGGGTGACCACCCGGGCCGGCCGGTTTTTCCAGAGCGAGTATTCGTACATCGCCTTCAGAGCGGCGACCGCCCGTTCCGGCGAAGGATAATCGGGCAGGTTCAGGGCGACCAGCTGCTCTCGGCCGGGCATGACGTTTAAGCCGCCCATGAAGGAAACCAGGACCGGTTTGGTTCCCTTCAGATTGGCGCCGATGGCCAGGGCGGTTTCCGCCGGCCTGGTCATCGCCTGGGGGGTGAGGATGATGATGATGGCGTCGACTTCCTGGTCCTCCTGGCCGGCAAGCAGGGCGGTAACGTAACGCTCCGGATCGGCATCGCCCAGCACATCGACCGGATTGCCGGTGCTCGCGGCTTCCGGCAGTTTCCGGCGCAGGGCGGTGGCGGTGTTGCGGGCGAGCATCGCCACCCGCATCCCACCCTTTTCAACACTGTCGGCGGCCATGGTGCCCGGCCCGCCGGCGTTGGTGATGATCAGCACCCGGTCGCCCTTCGGCAGGGGCTGCATGCTCAAGGCGGTGGCGTAGTCGAAGAGGGCTTCGAAGGTATCGGCCCGGACCACCCCCGAACGTTTGAAGGCGGCCCCGAAGGCGGTCTCGGACCCGGCCAGCACCCCGGTGTGGGAGGAGGCCGCCTTCAGGCCGGCGGCGGTGGTGCCCGATTTCAAGATGACCAGCGGTTTTCGGGCCGAGACCTCCTCGGCAACCTTGATAAAAGAGTCGCCGGAGCTGATGTCCTCCAGATAGCCGATGATCACCCGGCTCTCTTCGTCTTTGGCCAGGGCACTGAGGATGTCGATTTCGTTGAGATCGGCCTTGTTGCCGATACTTACCATCTTGGCGATGCCCAGATGGCGAGCCCCGGCCAGATCGAGGATGGCGGTAAGCAGGGCGCCGGATTGGGAGACCACCGAGATTCCGCCCCGTTTCGGCATCCCCCCGGCAAAAGAGGCGTTAAGTCGTTTGGCGGTATTGATCAGGCCCAGACAGTTCGGACCCAGCAGCCGCACACCTTTGCCGCGGCAGAGTCCGGCCAGCTTCTCTTCGAGGGCCGCGCCTTCCGGGCCGCTTTCCCTGAATCCGGCGGTGATCACGATCAGGGCCCGGACTCCGGCCCGGAGCGCCTCCGTTGCCGCATCGATGATCACCGCCTTGGGAACCGCGATTATGCCCAGGTCGATCTTGGCCCCGTAGTCTCCGATATTCTTCAGACAATCCAGGCCGGCAACGCTCGCACCACCCGGGTTTACCGGCAGGATTCGGCCGCCGTAGCCGCCGTCGACCAGATTTTTGACGATATCATGACCAACCTTGCCGGGGGTGCGCGAGGCTCCGATTATGGCGATTTCTTCCGGTGAGAAAAGTTCTTCAAGCATGGGATTTATTCTCGCTTATTTCGTTCCGAAGATTCAAGGGATATTGCGTGGGGCACCACCGCTTGAAAACCGGCCTCGGCCAGAGCATGATGGATCGCGCTCAGTTTATAGGTATGAATGCGGATATAGATCAGGGTGTCGCCGCTGCCTTCGCTGGTCCTGATCAGTCTGGTAAAGGGGACCTCCCGGGCTTCGAGAAGTTCGGTCAGACGGGTCAGGGGTCGGGGCCGGCCGTCGTCCTTGACCACGATCAGCGATGAGCCCCGAACCCCCAGGCCGAACAACTCCTTGTAGGCCTTGAGCAGATCGTTTATCGCCAGGATCCCGACGATCCGGTTATCCTCGTCAACCACAGGCAGGGCTCCGACCTTATTCTCCTCGAAGAGGATCAGGGCGTCGTCCAGGGTCGCCTCGACCGCTAATCTGGTCACCACTTCGGTCATGATCAGGCTGACGGGCAGGGTCGCGTAACTGTCAAGGTATTCGGTCTCCTCGCCCGCGATCATCATCGAGGGCAAGGCGCTGAGGATATCCCGGTCGGTTATAATGCCGAGGAGCAGATCATTGTCGTCGACAACCGGCAGATGGCGGCAGGCCGCGGCGGTCATGATCTCTCGGGCTTCGGGAACCAGGGTTTCCGGACCGACGGTTCTGACCGGATAACTCATGAAGTTGCTGACGAACATTAGCGGACCTCCCTAGGGTGATTGCAACAGTCCCGAACAGTATTCGGTGAAGGATTCGCCGAGACTCGGCAGATGATAGCCCCCTTCCAGAATGGACACCATCCTTCCCTGACAGTGGCGGGCGGCCAGGGCGGCCAGGCGTTGGCCTAGAAAACGGTATAAGCTTGAGGAATAGGCCAGGCCGGACATCTCGTCCAGGCGATGGCCGTCAAAACCGGCGGCAATGATCAGGGCATCGGGCTGGAAATCCGCCAGGGCCGGTTCGATCCTGGACCTGAAGGCTTTTTCCACCTGCGCATCGCCCGCCCCCGGCAGCAGGGGGAGGTTCAGGGTTGTGCCGCGGCCGCGGCCGGTGCCTTGCTCCTCGGCGAAACCGGTGCCGGGGAAGCTGAAGGTGGGGTGCTCGTGGAGGCTCAGATAAAAAACCTCCGGCGACTCCTCGAAGGCGGCCTGGATGCCGTTGCCGTGGTGGGCGTCGAAATCGATGATGGCGATGCGTTGGCGCTGATGTTGTTCCTGCCAGTAGCGGGCGGCTATGGCGACATTGTTTAAAAAACAAAAACCCAGGGCCATGGCTTTTTCGGCATGATGACCCGGTGGCCGGACGCTGCAGAAGATCACGGCTGGCCGCTCTTTTTCGGCAAGATCGATCCCGGTCAGACCCGCTCCGGCGGCCAGGAGGGCTATCTCGTAGGTGTCGTAGCCGAGCTGGTTGTCGGGATGGCCGAAATAGCTGAGCCCGGACAGGGCCGTTTCCTCAAAACGTAAAAGATAGTCCTCGCTGTGGATCTTCAGAATCCAGTCCTGGGGCGCCGGCCCGGCGGGTTCCCGGCTGATAACGCGGCCGGGAACGGCCAGGGTTCGCAGATGCCGCTTAATCTCCTCCAGCCGTTTCGGGATCTCCGGGTGCTCGGCGGAGCCGGTGTCGTGCTCCAGATAGCGGGGGTGGCTGATGTGAATAAAGTTTTTCGGGAAGGTCATTTCGACTCGTTAAAGATCCGCTGTTTTAATCTTTCCCCCGGGAACGGCAACCTTATACAGGTAACTGATGAATCGGTTATCGGGCGTCCCGCAGGGCGGCGGGGTGGATTTGGGCATTAGTAGGCCGTCATGGATTCAGGAGTTACAATAAAGAGGTTACAGGAGGAGCATTGCCCTTGTCCAAGTGAAAAAACAAGGCCGACTGTCGACGGCGGATCAGCGGCCGCCTCTTTTTTCCGATAATTTAAAAAGTTTATTAAAATAATTTGCTAATTCATTATCGGCGTATTATATTCTAGTCAAGTTGTGCAGTATAAGTT
>JBHEOZ010000009.1:0-18533 GCA_046260555.1 Desulfurivibrionaceae bacterium | reverse complement strand
ACATGGCTACCTGCAAGCGCCTTACCGAGCAGCTTGAAAGCACGGTCCTCCTGAACTGCGACGGACTTGAGGCCCACGACCTGATCGAGGAGGAAATCGATAAAGCCGATATCGTGGTGGCGGTTACCGGCAGCGATACCACCAATATCCTCTCTAGTCTGCTGGCCAAGCACCATGGGGCCAGCAAGTGCATCACCAAAATTTCCCGGCCCGATTTCATTCCGATGCTCGGTAATCTGGGCATCGACATGGCCCTGAGCCCGCGGCTGGTGGCGGCCAATATGATTTTGCGCTATGTGCGGGGCAGCGGCTCGATCGTCTCGGCGGCCTCGCTGCTGGGCAGCGATGCCGAAGTGGTCGAGATGCGGGTGCCGCCCAGCGACCGTTTCGATGGAGTGGCCCTGCGCGAGCTCGCTTTTCCGAGGGGTACTATCGTCGGCGCGGTCGTACGCAGCGACGGGGCGATAATCCCGACCGGCAATACCATTCTCGATATGGATGACCGGCTGATTATCTTCCTGATCAGCGAGGCGCGCGAGGCCCTGGAGACCTTCTTCAGGGTGGCCTGAGCCGGGGAATTGATATGCATAGCGGCGGAGTTCTAAACATTTTCGGGAAACTGCTTATCCTTCTTTCCCTTTTCCTCCTGGCGCCCATCCCTTTCAGCCTCTATTATCACGACGGCATGCTCGCCGTCTTTCTGCTCAGCTCCCTGGTAGGCGCCGGTCTGGGCGGCCTGCTGATCCTGCTCTTCGTCCCCGAAAAAGATCTCGGCTACCGGGACGGCTTCGCGATCGTGGTCTTGAGCTGGCTGGGGCTGGCCTTGCTCGGCGCCCTGCCTTACAGCTTTTCCGGGCAGATGGGCTCCTTCGCCGATTGTTTCTTTGAATCGATGTCCGGTTTCACCACCACCGGCTCCACTATTTTGAGCGAGATCGAGGTCCTGCCGCCCAGCGTGTTGTTCTGGCGCTCCCTGACCCACTGGCTGGGGGGGATGGGGATTATCGTCTTGTCCCTGGCTATCCTGCCCCTTCTCGGGGTGGGCGGCATGCAGCTCTATCAGGCCGAGATGCCCGGACCCACCAAGGACCGGCTGGCCCCGCGGATCGAGGATACCGCCAAGATTCTCTGGTCGGTCTATCTGCTGATCACCCTGATTGTGATTCTCCTGCTGATGCTGGGCGGGGTCGGTTTCTTCGACGCGATCTGCCATTCCTTCTCGACCCTGGCGACCGGCGGCTTTTCCACCCATACCGCCAGCGTCGGCTATTTCAAGTCCGCCTATGTCGAAACGGTGATTATCGTCTTCATGTTCCTGGCCGGGACCAACTTCGCCCTGCATTACCGGCTGTTCTCCGGCAAGTACAAAACCTATCTGAAAAACGAGGAGTTCCGTCTCTACTTCAAATTGACCTTTTTTGCCATTCTCCTGATCGTCCTGGCCAATTTGCGCTACGGGATCTACGACAGCTTCGGGGACAATCTCAGGGCGGCTTCCTTCCAGGTCGTCTCGATCCTCACCACCACCGGTTTCGCCACCGCCGATTTCGACCTCTGGCCGCCGGTCTGCAAGATCATCCTGCTCTCGCTGATGATGATCGGCGGTTGCGCCGGTTCCACCAGCGGCGGCATCAAGGTGGTGCGCTTTCTGCTGTTCTTCAAGTATGCCCGGCTCCAGCTCCGCAACCTGGTCCATCCCAAGGCGGTCGGGGTCATTAAACTCGGCAAGCTGAAAGTCCCCCAGGAGGTGATGGTCGCGATCCTCGGCTTCTTCGCCCTCTATATCGCCTTTTTTATGATCGCCACCCTGCTGGTTACCGCGATGGGGGTAGATATCGTCACCGGCGCCACCGCGGTGATCGCCACCCTGAACAATATCGGCCCCGGTCTCAACCTGGTCGGTCCGGCCGCCGATTTCGGGCACCTGCCGGCCGCGGCCAAGGTTCTCCTCTCTTTCTGCATGCTGGCCGGACGCCTGGAGTTATATACCGTCGCGGTTCTCCTGACCCCGGATTTCTGGGCGATGGCCCGTAAACCGGTCTGGCGCAGGTTTCTGCCGGCCACCAAGGCGGCGGGCTGACCCCGGCCGCTTTTTTGCAGCCGCGGAATGGATATGAGAGAAAATAAAGAAACCAACCGGCCCAGGTCGCTTTCGCGGATCCTCGAAATGCATCCCGCCCCGCTGGTAGCCTTCAGCTTTATCACGGTGATTATCGCGGGCAGCCTCGCCCTGATGCTGCCGGGTGCGACCCGGGCCGGCGATATCGCTTTTATCGACGCCCTGTTTACCGCTACTTCGGCGGTATGCGTCACCGGCCTGGTGGTGGTCGACACCGGCAGTTTTTTCAGCCTCTTCGGCCAGGGTGTCATTCTCGTCCTGATGCAGATCGGCGGGCTTGGCGTCATGACCGTCTCGGTCATGCTGTTCCGGGCCATCGGCAGGAGCGTTACCTTCCGGCAGCGCATGGTCATGCAGGATATCTTCGCCCATACCCCGCGGCAAGATATTCTGCACATGCTTAAAACCATTCTCGGCTTCACCTTTCTGGTCGAGGCGTGCGGTTTTGTCATGTTCTATCTCCACTGGCAGGGGGAATTCCCGCCGGCCCGGGCCGCCTACTTCGCCCTGTTCCATGCCGTTTCCGCCTTCTGCAATGCCGGTTTTTCCCTGCTCCCCGACAGCATGGTGCGCTACGGCAGCGATCCGCTGCTGAACTTCACCGTCTGCGGCCTGATCGTCATGGGCGGCATCGGTTTTCCCGTGGTCCATGACCTCTACCGGAAAATCGGGGAGGGACGGACAAGGCGCAGCAAGTTATCGATCCAGACCAAAACGGTGCTCCTGACCACCCTTGTTCTGATCGTCGCGGGGGCGGGATTGTATTGGTTTCTGGAATACGGTCATTCCCTGGCCGGGAAATCGATGTCCGAATCCCTGCTTCTCTCCCTCTTCCAATCGATCACCTGCCGTACCGCCGGCTTCAATTCCACCGATATCGCCGCCCTGAATCCTTCCACCCTGACCATGATGCTCGGCCTGATGTTCTTCGGCGCTTCGCCGGGTTCCTGCGGCGGCGGGGTCAAGACCACCACCCTGGCCTTGATCGGCGCCTTTACCTGGAGCCGGATCCGCCGGAAGAGAAGGGTGAATATGTTCCACAAAAGCGTCCCGATCGAAACGGTAAACCGCAGTCTCTCCTTGACCCTGGTGGCGGCCGTGTTGATCGCCGGCATTTTTTTCCTGATCCTCGCCGGCGATACCGTCGCCGGACTTCACCCCTCCGTCGGCGGCGAGATGTTTCTTGCCTACCTCTTTGAAACGGTTTCCGCTTTCGGGACGGTGGGGTTGTCGATGGGGATTACCCCGACCCTTTCGGCCTGGGGTAAGTTGCTTATTGTCCTGTTGATGATGATCGGCCGGGTCGGGGTTCTGACCTTTTCCTATATCATTATCGGCGGGGGCGCCGCCAACGGAGTGGAATATTCAGAGGAAAACATCATGATCGGGTAGCTTCAGGCGCTCACCCGGTAAAGGAGTATGGAATTATGAAAAAATTCGCGGTTATCGGCCTCGGCAATTTCGGCTTTCATGTCGCCAAGGCCCTCTACAATGACGGGAGCGAGGTTATCGCCATCGATACGGATAAGGTCCGGGTCCAGGCCATCGACCCCTTTTCCTCGGAGGCCATAGTCATGGATGCCACCGACCGGGAGGCCCTGGGCTCCCTCGGTCTGGAGCATCTGGATGGGGTCATCGTCTCCACCGGGACCAAGATCAGTATCAGCATCCTTATCTGTCTGCACCTGCAGGAAATCGGCGTCAAGGCTATTTTTGCCAAGGCTCTGGACGAAGATCATGAAAAGATATTAAGACGGGTGGGCGCCACCGAAATTATCCACCCGGAACGGGACATGGCCCTGCGCGTCGCCAGGGGGCTGTCCAGCCCCAATGCCCTCGACTTCATTCCCCTGGCCAAGGGATACGAACTGGTCCAGGTGGCGCCGCCCAGGGAATTTCTCGACAAGAGCCTGGCCGAGCTGAATCTGCGGGCCAAGTATAAAGTCCAGGTCATCGCCATTAAGGAGCTGGCCCCGGAAAACATGGTGCTGGCGCCGCCGGCGGATTTCGTCGTCAAAAGCAGCGATCTTCTTATCATACTCGGTAGATCCCAGGACATTGACCAGATCAAGGCGCTGAAGGGATGACTATAATCCCTGCCAATCCCGAATATGATGTAGTGGTGGTCGGCGCCGGTCATGCCGGCTGCGAGGCGGCACTGGCCGCGGCCCGGCTCGGCTGCCGGACCGCGCTTCTGGTGATCAATGTCGATACCATCGGCGCCATGTCCTGCAACCCGGCGATCGGCGGGCTGGCCAAGGGCCATCTGGTCAAGGAGATTGACGCTCTGGGCGGCGAGATGGCCCGGAATATCGACGCCACCGGCATCCAGTTCCGCCGGCTCAATACCAGCAAGGGTCCGGCGGTCTGGTCGTCCCGGGCCCAGGCGGACCGGCTCCTTTACCGGCTGCGGATGAAAGAGGTTATCGAGGCGCAGCCCGATCTTGAGGTGCGCCAGACCGTGGCCGACCGCTTTATTATTGAAAAGGGCCGGGTTTGCGGGGTTTTCACCTCCCTGGATGAGGAGATCCGGGCGAAAACGGTGGTGATCGCCACCGGCACCTTCCTGAACGGCCTGATCCATATCGGCTTAAAGTCCTTTCCGGCCGGGCGGATGGGGGATGTCCCCTCGGTATGTCTGGCCGACGATCTCAAGAATCTCGGTTTCAACATGGGCCGGATGAAGACCGGCACCACGCCCCGAATCGACGGCAATACCATTGACTACTCGGAGCTTGAATCCCAGTCAACGGACGAGCCCCCCAACCTTTTCTCATTTGCCGGAATCGGGCCGGATCTTCCCCAGAGACCATGCTACATAACCTATACCAATGAGAAGACCCACGAGATCATCCGGGAGGGCTGCGACCGTTCGCCGATGTTCACCGGGATTATCGAGGGGGTGGGAGCCCGTTACTGCCCGTCGATCGAGGACAAGGTGGCCAGGTTCCCGGAGAAGAGCCGGCACCAGATTTTCCTCGAACCGGAGGGGCTCGATACCGTCGAGGTCTATCCGAACGGGGTGCCGACCAGCCTGCCGATTGACGTGCAGGAACGGATGTTGAAGAGTATCAAGGGGCTGGAGAAGGTCAGGATCATCCGGCCCGGTTACGCGATTGAATACGACTATGTCGATCCCCTTGAACTGAAGCCGTCCCTGGAGACCAAAAAGCTGGCCGGGCTCTTTCTGGCCGGGCAGATCAACGGCACCTCCGGCTACGAGGAGGCGGCGGCCCAGGGCTTGATGGCCGGAATCAACGCGGTTGCCCAGGTCCAGGGTCGGCCGCCGCTGATCCTCGATCGCTCCCAGGCCTATATCGGGGTGCTGATCGACGATCTGGTCACCCGCGGCACTAAAGAGCCTTATCGGCTCTTTACCTCCCGGGCCGAATACCGGCTGCTTTTACGGGAGGACAATGCCGACCAGCGCCTGACCGAAATCGGCCGACGGCTCGGCCTGGTTGACGATGCGGCCTATGAGAGGTTCCGGGTCAAGAAAAAGGCGATCGAAGAGGGGATTGCCTGGCTCCGGAAGAGCATGCTGTTTCCGAACGGCGAGGTTAACGCGCGGCTGACGGCGGTTGCCGGCTCGCCTCTGAGGCAGAAGGTTTCCCTGGCCGAACTGCTCCGGCGCCCGGAAATGGACTTTGCCGGGATGACGGCGGTCTATGACGGGGAGTTGCAGGTTTCCGAAAAATATTGGCCGGACATCAACTTGCAGGTCAAGTACGAGGGCTATATCAGACGTCAGCAGGAACAGGTCGAACGGTTCCGCAAGTTCGAATCGATCGCTCTGCCCGAGGAGCTTGATTTTGCCTCGATTCCGGGGCTCTCCGCCGAGGTGGTCGAGAAATTGACCCTGATCAGGCCGTTAAACCTCGGCCAGGCTTCCCGGATCTCGGGGATCACCCCGGCGGCGATCTCCATTCTCCAGGTGCAGCTCAAGAAATCGGGATTGCTGTGAAAGCGGCCGGCGGGAGCGGCCGGACGATGCGGACTTTTTTGGTGTGGGAGGGATAGATGAGCAAGGGGCTTAAACTGGGGGCTTTCGAGATATTCTGGCTGGACGGCGGGGTTTTTGAGCTGGACGGCGGCTGCATGTTCGGGGTGGTGCCGCGCGCCTTGTGGCAAAAGAAATTTCCCTGCACCGCGGATGGCTACATAAAGCTGACCAACAGCCCGATCCTGGTTCGCACTCCCGGGGCCGATCTGATCATCGACAGCGGTTTGGGCAATAAACTCACCGCCAAGCAGAAAAAAATCTTCAGGGTCTCCAGGGAGTGGGATGTGGAAGGCAGCCTGGCCCGGCTCGGTTTGACCAGGGTCGACATCGACCACGTTATCCTTACCCATTGCGATTTCGATCACTCCGGCGGCATTGTCATGGAGAACCGGAGCGGTGAAGCGGAGTTGACCTGGCCCAATGCCGTCCATCATCTCCAGCGGGAGGAATGGCAGGACGTCGTGATGCCGAATCGCCGGGCCGCCGGCACCTATTGGCCGATAAACCTCGATCTCCTGGGCGACCATCACCTCCTTAATCTGCTCGACGGCGAGGTGGAGCCGGTCCCGGTACGGGGCGGTGAGGGGGCCGAGGTAGGACGAGGTACCCCCGACGACGGTCCGCCACGCGTGGTGGGTCGTGACCGCTTCACCTGGGCGATCTGCTGCCAAATCACGCCTACTTCAATCCCTTGTGGGTGACGCCCTACGACAACTTTCCCCTCGATTCCATTGCCCGGAAGGAAGAGCTGATCACCGCGGCCGTCGCCGCGGATCAATGGTTTCTCTTTTACCACGATCCCTATATGCTGGCCTGCAAGTTTGATCGGGATGGAAATGTGCTTGAAAGCTTTGGCTAGATTGTGTCTGTCCAGAAAAGAGGATTTTTGTCCCCGGTCAGGCCGGCGGCAGGAAGAACATGATGAACAGTTCCCTTATTTCCGGCGCATAATATAGGTAAACCATGGCGGCGATGGAGAGAAAAGGTCCGTAGGGAATCACGGTTTTTCCCCCCTTGCCCTGTTTGAGCATGGCCCCGATCCCGATCACCGAGCCGAGCAGGGAGCTGCCGAAAACCACGAAGGGCAGGGATTGCCAGCCGAGGAAGGCGCCGATCATGGCCAGCAGCTTGATGTCGCCGCCGCCCATGCCCTCCCGCTTGGTCAAAAGATAATAGGCGGCGGCGATGGCGTAGAGGATCCCGCCCCCGAGCAGGATGCCGATGGCGGAACTTTGCCAGGTGGTGGCCGGATTGATGAACGATACCGCGAAGCCGAGCGGAATCCCGGGCAGGCTGATCGCATCGGGGATGATCTGGTGACGGAAGTCGATCACGATGATGGCCAGCAGGGCCGCGCAGAAGACAAAATATATCCCGAATAGAATCGACAGGGAAAAGCGGACGTACAGGGCGTAGGAGATTACGGCCATGGCTAGTTCGACCAGGGGGTATTGTCTGGAGATCGCCATCCGGCAATAGCGGCATCTGCCCCGGAGCAGGATAAAACTGACGATCGGAATATTGTCGTACCAATGGAGTTTGGTCCGGCAGCCGGGACAATGGGAGGAGGGAAAAACGATCGAGGCCTCCTTTTCAGGGAGTCTGAAGATTACCACGTTCAGAAAGCTGCCGACGATGGCGCCCAGCAGGATGCAGAGGGTTGCGGCAAAGGGTTCGTTCATGGCTTTGCATACTCCCGGTTAATTTAAATAAAGCTGAGTTGAGTCCCGCAAGGCGGGACTCAAACGAAACTTATGCCCTGTGGGTATACGAATCGGTATCTTAAATGGTTTTGCCGGTCAGGGGAATGCTAAATTTCGGCCTTTGCTGAATTAATCAGGCATATACCGGCAGTCGATTAATCTGGTCGCCGGCCGCCGGAATGAAATGGCTTTGCTCATTGGCAAAATATATTATAGTGCTGATTGATTGGCGGATCGGCCGCGAATAGAATAATCACACTTGAGTTATTGATTGCATATGCCAGAGCAATATGATGACAGACGCCGGGATCCCAGGGTTGTTTTCCGGACCACGGCAAAGGTAATATTTTCTGACGGCCGCGCCTTTGCCGATTGTGAAACCAGCGACATCAGTATCAGCGGCGTTTTTGTCAATGGCGTGACAGGCGTTGGCGTTGGCTGTGGCGAGAAGTGCCGGATCGAGCTGCGGCTTGTCGGCAAAACCAGTAATTTGTTGTTGAAAATAAGCGGGGAAATTGTCAGATTCCAGGAGGACGGGGTCGCCCTGGAGTTTTCCGAGGTGGGTGAAGACAGTTTCTATCATCTGCGGAATATCGTTTATTTCAGCTATAAACACGCAGACGTCGGTCAGGGGGATTTGATCTCCGAGCTTGATGATACCGGGGATGAAAACCTCTATCTCAATCTCGATGCCGGCAACAAATCAGCCTCGTTGCCCGATCATTACCTGGCCGGGGTCGATATTGAAGAAGATGATTTTGATGACGATTTGGCCGATAACATTCCCGGATACATCAGGCAGCGGCAGGATGATGATGACGACGACTACTGAGACGGGGAGGTGTAAATGGCTTTGATGCAGATAAATATCATCCCGCTTGGGACCGGTTCGACCAGCATGGGAGAATTCGTGGCCGGGATCATCAAGACTGTTGCCCGGGCAGGGGTCGTTTGCAAATTGACCGATATGGGCACCTTGATCGAGGGTGAAACCGAAGATCTCCTGAAGATCGCCGCCCGCATGCATGAAACTCCTTTTCTGCAAGGGGCGCAAAGGGTTGTTACCCACATATCGATCGATGACCGGCGTGACAGGAAAGTGGGCATCGGCGATAAGGTTGCTTCCGTAAACAGCAGGTTGAATCCCGAAGAAAATTCCTCCCCCGGGGGTTGCGAAGAGAGCTGATGGTGAAGAAAAGAAAGAATCGTAATCGGGTGAGGAAGGGGCCGTTTATCGTTATCTCCCTGTTTCTGCTGATCTGGTTTATCGGGATCTCTTCGGGCGAGCCGGTCCGGGTCCTTGAACAGGCTGTTCGTATCTGTCTCAGCTGCGTAGGTATCGGTTAGTTATGGAATTTGTTCGAAAATGGGTTCAGGTCGTCTTCGGTTTTCTGACCAACGGCTACTGGGCCTTTCCCTTTACCCGGAATATCTATCAGGGTCCCCTGAAGGTAATCTGCGCGCCCGGCCTTAACTGCTATTCGTGTCCCGCCGCCACAACTTACTGTATTATCGGCTCCATCCAGCAGCTTCTGGCCAACATCCGTTTGTCCCTGGAGGGGGGGCAGTATTTTTTGGGGCTTTACGTGATCGGCTCGGCCGGCATCCTGGGAGGCCTCTTCGGCCGGATGATCTGCGGCTGGGCCTGTCCATTCGGATTTATCCAGGAGCTGCTCAACAAGATCCCTTCTCCGAAGTTCGGGGTGCCGCGCCCCTTGCGCTACGGTAAATTTGTTTTCTTATTGGTTTTTGTTATACTGTTACCAGCCCTTGCCGTGGACGAATTCGGGGCCGGCAGCACCTGGTTCTGCAAGTATATCTGTCCGGCCGGGACCCTGGAGGCCGGCCTGCCGATGATCTTTCTGCAGCCTGGCCTCCAGGCAAATCTTGGCTATCTGTTCGTCAACAAGGTTGTCCTTATGGTGTTTTTCCTGGGGTGGAGTGTAGTGGCCAGCCGGCCTTTCTGCCGGACGGTCTGCCCCCTCGGCGCTTTTTACGCGCTGTTCAAGCGCCATAAGCTGGTCAAGCTGAGATTGAATCGTGATAATTGCACATCGTGCGGGGCTTGCCATGCGGTATGTCCAATGGGGGTAAAGTTTAATGAATCCCCGGAAGATCAGGACTGTATTTCCTGCATGAAATGTATGACCAAAGCCTGCCCCTTTGACGCGATTCACCTGGAGATCGGGGGGGTTCCCGTGACCAGCAGGGAATCCCGGATAAGGCCGGTGGCGGTAGAGTAGTTGATTATTATTTAAGATACCAACAGTGCAACAGTCGGGAGACAGGTATGTTCAGAAAGGTTGTATTTACGTTGTTTTTTTTCTTGTCGACTTTTGCTGCAGCCGAAGCGATCTCCCTGGTCAGCGTGGACGGCGAAAATGTTAATATGCGGTCGGGACCGGGCAGTAACTATTCAGTACTCTGGGAGTTGGGCCGGGGGTTTCCTCTAAAGGTTCTGGATCGTAAGGGAGGTTGGGTCAAGGTCGAGGATTTCGAGGGGGACAGCGGCTGGATCTATGGAAAGCTGGTCGCCAAAAATCCTCATCTCATTGTAAAAAAAAGAAGGGTTAACGTCCGCAGCGGGCCGGGGCGCAACTATCGGCTGGTCGGTAAAGCCAATTACGGAGTGGTGTTCAAGACGATTAAAACCTCCGATGGATGGGTGCAGGTCAAGCATGAGAACGGCCTGACCGGCTGGGTGAGAAGGGACCTGCTCTGGGGCTGGTGAGAAGTGCCTCTGGGGCCGGACCAGTATGAATCTTTTCTCGCCATTATGCCAGTAGCCGCTAGCTGTTTCAAGCTCAAGAAGGGGGAAGCAATGGGGCACAGGGAGCGAGACGATGTCCGGAGGTACTCCATGGCTCCCAAGGAAGTAAGGTTGACGTAAGTGAATTGACCTATCCGTTGCCGGTTGAGCCGGCCGAGATTGCCCGCAATAAGGATATCAGCCCGGTTGGTTTGTGCTTCTGGTCGCAGAGGCTTTTCCGGCCCGGCACAAATTTAATGAGTATGTTCAACCTTGCGGCTTTCGATGACCGCACTTTGTTTCCCGGCTTCTACCTGCCTCTAGCTTGCCTGTCCAAGGCAATCGTTGTTCATTTTATAACTTGCACCTCCTGGTTTTTCTATAATACACTTTATTTTACTGAAAGGTTGATGTCCTGGAAAAGGACGGTTTCTGAAGAAATATCCGGCGCCAATAAGATTGGTGTCGGCAAGTTTTAGTGTCTGTCCAGAAAAGACTATTTATGGACAGGCACTAGTTTACAGCCTGCGGTAATCTTATCGATTTTTTTACTACGCGGAGGTGAAAACATATGCACCAGATGACCGAACAGCACCTTATCAACGCCTTCGGCGGTGAGAGCATGGCCAATATGCGCTATCTTCATTTCGGAAATCAGGCCGAAAAGGAGAATTTCGCCAATGTGGCCCGACTTTTTCGGGCCATCGCCTATGCCGAGTTCATCCATGCCGGCGACCATTACCGCGAGGTCAAGCACCTGAAGGGCGGTTTCGTGGCCAACAGCATGGGCGCCTTCGGCCCCGGCGATACCGAAAAGAACCTGCAACTGGCGATTGACGGCGAAACCTTCGAGATCGAGGAGATGTACCCCTCTTATATCGAAGTTGCCAGAATGCAAGGGGAAAAGGGGGCGCAGCGCTCTTTCGAGTGGTCTTACGCTACCGAGAAGATGCATAAGAAACTGTTCACCAACGCGCACGGGCATGTGAAGAGCGGCAAGGACACGGAACTTGGCGCGGTCCAGGTCTGCGAAGTCTGCGGTTATACCCTGGAAGGAGAGGCGCCGGACAAGTGTCCGGTCTGCAACGCAAAGAAAGAAAAATTCACCGCCTTCGAATAAACCGGGCGGAGGAGGAATGTATGTGCGAGTTAAATAAGGAAAAAAACAGTAAGGGCGAGAGAATCTGTCCGTTGTGCAAAGGCGAAAAAACCATATCCGGCACCTGTACCTGCGATATGGAGTGGCGCGGCACCCAGGGAGACTCGGAGTGGAGCGACTGCAAGTGTACCCCGACCGAAGAGTGCCCGACCTGCCACGGTACCGGGGTGGTCAGAGATTGACTAGTGCCTGTCCATAAATGGTCTTTTTGCCCGATAACTTCGTCGCCGCAGAGTCGGAAAGTGCTCACAAGTACGCTGCGCTTTTCCGACATCCTTGCTTCTCGTTCTCGGATAAAAATCCTTATTCCTGGACAGACACTGACTAGTAAGGGACGGCCCTTCGAATAAAAATCTACCAGGAGGTGGCATTATGTTGAACAAAGAGGAAATCTGCAAAAAAATAGCTGAAATTTATCCGGACATCGGAGCATGCGGCATCGACGTGAAGGTTGATTACGATGAGGCGCAAAAGGCCTGGGTGGTCGATTTGAAAAAGGATGAACATGAACTGAAAACCTATATCGAGACCCCGGAGGCCGAAAAATGTCTGGAGGGAAAGCAGTGCGTCTCTCTGGGCCTTGAGATCGCCCAGCTGCGGAAAACCATCGAAGAGCTGCACGGTTCGGCGAAATACGGCGGCTGAAAGGGGCATTCGGTGGCTGCTCATTTGCGGCCTTATCACTCTTCTTTCATATCCAACAGCTTCCGGATCTCTTCGATCGAGAGGGTTTCCTTGCGGCGCAGCTCCTGCCGCAATAGATCAAGTTTGTCCCGGTGTTCGCTCAGGGTTTCCAGGGTCTCCTGCTTGATTCGGCCGAGGAGTTCCTGGATTTCCTTGTCGATCAGCCAGGCGGTTTTTTCGCTGTAATCCTTCTGCTCGGCCAGACTCCTTCCCAGGAAAGGGTGGGGGGCGCCGTGCTGGTAGGATACCGGTCCCAATTCCTCGCTCATCCCCCATTCCGAGATCATCCTTCTCGCCATTTCGGTGGCCTTTCGCAAGTCGTCGCCGGCCCCGGTGGTAATGTCGTCGTAGACCAGAACTTCGGCGGCCTGGCCGCCGAGGAGGATTTTCAGGTGATTAATCAGAGTTTTTCGGCCGAGATTATGCCGGTCTTCCTTGGGGGTCTGCTCGGTCGCTCCCAGGGAGCGGCCATGGGGGATAATGGTCACTTTCTTGATGGGATCGGCCCCGGGAGTCAAAAGCGCCATCAGGGTGTGGCCCGACTCGTGACAGGCGATCACCTCTTTCTCGTCTTCGGTGACCAGATCATCGCGGGCGATGCCGAGGATTATCTTGTCGCGGGCCTCCTCGAAATCCTCCGGAGTCACCTTTTTCCGGTTCTTGCGGGCGGCCATCAGGACCGCCTCGTTGACCAGATTTTTGAGGTCGGCTCCGGTAAAACCGACGGTGCGGGCGGCGATATTTTCCAGGTCGATGTCTTCGGCCAGGGGTTTTGGGGCGGTATGCAGTTCGAGAATTTTCTGCCGCGCCTCCCTGGTCGGGTGATCGAGGGTGATCTGGCGGTCGAAGCGGCCCGGTCTGATCAGGGCCGGGTCCAGAACATCCGGGCGATTGGTGGCGGCGATCACCACCACCGATTCATGGGGCGAAAAGCCGTCCATTTCGGAGAGGATCTGGTTCAAGGTCTGTTCCCGTTCGTCGTGGCCGCCGCCGACTCCGGTGCCGCGGACCCGGCCGATGGAGTCGAGTTCGTCGATGAACACGATGGACGGCGCTTCTTTCTTGGCGTTGTCAAACATATCGCGGACCCGGGAGGCGCCGACCCCGACGAACATTTCGATAAATTCGCTGCCGCTGATACTGTAAAAGGTTACATCGGCCTCGCCGGCCGCGGCCCGCACCAGCAGGGTTTTGCCGACCCCCGGCGGACCCACCAGGAGGATGCCCCTGGGCAGCTCGGCGCCCAGCTCCTGGTATTTTTCCGGCGAGCGCAGAAAGTCGACCACCTCCATCAGTTCCTTTTTGGCGTTTTCGAGTCCGGCCACGTCCTTGAAAGTGGCGCCGACTTTCGATTTGGTATATAACTTCGCCTTGGATTTCCCGAAACTGAAAGGGCCGTCGGCCCCCTGGAAGCGTTCGCTCATCTTTCTGCTGGTGTAGACGAAAAAACCGATGATCAGCAGCCAGGGCAGCATCGAGATAACTATTCGCCAGAAGAAGGGATCCTCCTCTTCCTCGGCGTGGATGGTTATTTGATGTTCTTCCAGTAAATCAAGGAGGGAGTCGTCCTCAATCGGGGGCATAACCGTTTTGAAACCTGGTCTGGCTTGCCTTTCTCCATTTTTTCTATTTGCACCGTTTTCAGACTCTTTTTCTTTTTCGGCAAAGCTGCCGGAAATCCGGCTGCCTTTTATGGTTACCGAACTTATCTCGCCGGACCGCGCTTGCTTTTTGAAATCGGTATAGGATATTTCCTCGGGGGACATCCGGCCGGCGGTATAAAGGTTAAGGAGGGAAACAAAGAGCAGCCAGATAAGGATGGATATGAGGATCCACGAAAATCTTGGCTGGCTTGGCGGAGATTGGGCAGGGGGAGGCGGACTGTTTTTCATCAAACCACCTTCTTTTATATCAAATATCTTGCGATTATCACGGAGCCGAGCAAAACCAGGCCGAACCAGATAAACAGGTTTAAAGAGATGTAGGCCAGCGTGGCGATTTTATTTTTTTGCTCGATTCTATCCAGCATTTCCATGGTTTTTTGGCGGCTGAGTTGGGTGTCGCGTCTCACCCTGGGATATTTGGGCGCGAAAATAGTGAGCAGCAGGGCCATTACAATACCGGCCAGGACAAAAGGCAGCCAGTTCTCGCTACTCAAGGGAGCCCCATGGGGTTTTCCCCAGATCCCCGCCGCGAAGATCGCCAGGAAAATCAGCAGAAAAAACCGGAAAAACCCCCGGCGCGGACCTTTCCGCAGGATGATTCCGGCAAAAATGACACTGATGAGAACGGCGAGGATCAGGGAAAAAATCAGATCGGGGACCACCATGGATGAACTTTCTCCTTGATTCAGGTTATTGACTTTCCGTTGGTGGCCCGACGATCCCGGTTCCGGGCAAGGTCGCTTAAAGTCAGTCCCGGCTCATTCCGGCTGTCCGATCGGGCTGTGCAGGCCACCAGCGGTTTCGGTAGCCGGGGAACGAAAAAGGCCGGCCAAGTCGCTCCCCGATTTTTTTACTTATTGGAGAGGAATTCTTCCTCGGACTCTTTCCAGGAATCGTAAATTTCCTGGTAGGCTTCGTAAAGTTCCTGGTAGCCATCCGAAAATCCTTCCTTCATATTGTCCCAGGCCTCAGCCGAACTGTTTTTCATAGCGCCGTACAATTCCGCCACCTTATTGCGCTGCGCGCGAAGGGTCTTCAGGCTGGCGCGGGCCTTTTGCCGGGCGGCTTTATCCATTTCCTCCCAGTTTTTGTCGATGTGCTCTTCCAGGGATTCGACTCTCCTGTCCAGGTCTTTCAGCGCCGCTCTGCTCTCTTTGATCGCTTTACCCCGCTGCCCGTCGGAATAGGATTTCAAGGTCCGGACCAGTTCCCTGGTTTCCTTCCGAACTTCTTTTAAGGATTTATCGTTAGCTGCTTTTGCTAATTGGTACGGGGCAAGGGCAAACAGGCTGAAAGCTATAAATATCAAAACCGGAAGGACTGATTTGTCGATTTTCATTTTTCTTCTCCTCTTTTTAAATTATCCGGCAGGGTTGTCCTGTCCCGGGGGACAGGCGGTTTCTTTTATCAATCAGGTAGATGAAATTGCCGGTCATCTTGAAAAATTGCTGGACGATGATGTTTCTCATAATTTTATTCCCGGTCCCTTGTTGCTAATTCAATTAGCATGCCAAAGGGTTCAGCCCGGCGAGGCTCTTCCTGTCGTAAGCGGAATGATTTAAGCGCTGGTGCTCGGGGCGGGTGGGATCGGCGAGGCGGATTGTGTTGCTGATTCACCCGGAACCCCTGCTCAACCGTTGCGCCGAATTGTTTCGTCATAGCAGGTTGTGGTAAAATATGTACACTTCATCCCTTGCAGTTGCGGGTCTGGTATTTGATGATTTCCAAGGGCCGGAGGAGGAGCCGATCCAGGCGCCGTTATTGCCGGCTATATCCTGCTCAACAGGAAGCTGTCCTGTTCTACAGGAAAATCAAACCGGCAGAGAAGGGAATATATCCGCTAAATCCCTTGCCCCCACCTTCTGTCGATTCGGTCTCACTTTTGTTTTTAAGTTCGGACCGGCCGGGGACGCCATTTTACAGCGATCGATATTTGCCTTCGCGGATTGTCCCGATAATGGTATGAAAATTGAAATAACTTTAGATTCGGCCGCCTGGGTAAACCTGCTGCCCATGATCTCGGTATCTTTTGACAAGAATCATCATCAAGCTCCGGAGAGTGACAATCAATAAAAGCAACCGAATTAATAGCGGCAGGGTGGCGGCGGTTCGCGGCAGCGTGGGGGATATTGTCTTCGATTCGGGCCTGCCGGCGATTCGCACCGCCCTGCGCACCGGGGCCGATAACGAAATCGTTATAGAAACCCTGATCCACCTCGACCGGCGGACCGTGCGCGGCATTGCGCTTACCCCTACCCGGGGACTGGGTCTTGACTCAATGGTCACAGATACGGGTGAGACTCTAACCGCCCCGGTGGGCCGCGAGATCCTCGGCCGGGTTTTCAATGTATTCGGTGAAACGATCGACAAACTGGCTCCGCTGGAGGGACTGCCCCGGCGCTCCATTCACCAGTCGCCGCCACCCCTGTCAAGGCAGTCGGCCAGATCGGAGGTTTTTCATACCGGCATCAAGGTGATCGACCTGCTGTCCCCCCTGGAAAGAGGCGGCAAGGCGGGGCTTTTCGGCGGGGCCGGGGTCGGTAAGACCGTGGTGATCATGGAAATGATCAACAACATGGTCGGCGAACATCAGGGGGTCAGCCTGTTCTGCGGGATCGGCGAACGGTGCCGCGAGGGCGAGGAGCTCTATCGCGAGATGAAGGAAGCCGGAGTTCTGGACAACACGGTCATGGTCTTCGGCCAGATGAACGAGCCCCCGGGCGCCCGGTTTCGGGTAGGTCATACCGCCCTGACCATGGCGGAGTACTTCCGGGATACGGCCAAGCAGGATGTCTTCCTGCTGATCGACAATATCTTCCGCTTCATCCAGGCGGGGATGGAGGTGTCCGGGCTTCTCGGCCAGCTCCCTTCCCGGCTCGGTTACCAGCCGACCCTGGGAACCGAACTGGCCGAACTTGAGGAGCGGATCTGCAATACCGAATCCGGCAGCATCACCTCGGTCCAGGCGGTATACGTGCCGGCCGATGATTTTACCGATCCGGCCGCGGTTCATACCTTCGGGCACCTCTCCGCCTCCATTGTCCTCTCCAGGAAAAAGGCGAGCGAAGGGCTTTATCCGGCGGTCGATCCATTGCAGTCGGCGAGCAAGATCCTGGTGCCCCATATTGTCGGGGAGCGCCATTATAATCTCGCCCAGGCCATCCGCAAGATCCTGGCTGACTATGAGGAGCTCAAGGATATTATCGCCATGCTCGGCATGGAGGAGTTGTCCAGCGACGACCGGCGCACGGTGCAGCAGGCCCGGCGGCTCGAAAGATTTTTTACCCAGCCCTTTTACGTGACCGAACAGTTTACGGGGATTGAGGGCAAGAGCGTCGAGCTTGAAGATGTGCTGGAGGGGTGCGAACGGATCTTAAACGATGAATTCACCGATGTTCCGGAGAAAAGCCTCTATATGATCGGGGCCATTTCCGAGATCGAGGGCCAGGCTGAATCGGCAGCTGAATCGGCGCCGGGGCAAGATGAAGAAGAAAGGGGGGCATCCTGATGCGGCTCAAGGTGCTGCTGCCCACCAACATCCTGGTCGATGAAAAAGTGGATAAGATTGTGGTTGAGGCCGTGGATGGTTCTTTCGGTCTCCTGCCCCGCCATATCGATTGCGTGGCGCCCCTGGTTGCCGGCATCCTCAGTTTTGTCCCGGCCGCGGCCGACAAGGAACGATTTCTGGCCATCGATGAAGGGGTATTGGTCAAGCAGGGCGACGAAGTTCTGGTTTCGAGCCGGGACGGGGTGTTGGGGGAAGATCTGGGCGAGCTGGAAAGGTTGATCGGTGAACGGTTCCGGAACCTTGACGAACAGGAAAAGAAGAGCCGGGCGGCCGCGGCCCGGATCGAATCCGGCTTTATCAGGAAATTTTACGATATGCAGAAATAGTAAGCGATCACAGGGCGCCGAATCTGCTTTGTTATCGGTCTGCTCATTACGGCAGTACACATCGCAGGTCGATGCCCTGCATCTCCGGCACCCTGTAATCGCTTACTGAATGGGAGATGGGCCGAACCGCGGCGCCTTATCCCGTGATTGGGTACCAGAAATATGGCTGAAAAAAGGACAGAAAAGGGCGAAACCAAGAGGGTTTCCGGCCTGCTTGACCGGATTGGGGACAAGGAGTCCCGCAAAATCCGGGCCCGGCGGGAGAAGGACCGCGATGTCTGGTTCGGTCTTGGGATGTTCGGTCTGGTGGGTTGGTCGGTGGCAATTCCGACCCTGGCTGGAATTGCCTTGGGGGTCTGGCTCGATAAAACAACCAGCAGCCGTTTTTCCTGGACCTTGATGTGCATGGTTATCGGAGTGGCGCTTGGTTGCCTTAACGCCTGGTTGTGGGTGCAGCGGGAGGGACGGCATGACTGAATGCGTTGTTTTTGCCGCCATGGCCATTGTCTCGGCGGTAACCTGCATTGTCGCGCCCCTGGCCGTCAAGCCGCTGCTGGT
>JBHEOZ010000089.1:0-7607 GCA_046260555.1 Desulfurivibrionaceae bacterium | reverse complement strand
TTTCGAGCCTTCTTATACGGCTCCTTATGCCGTCTTGGCGTACTGAATGGTCATGTTATTCTTTGACAACGGCTTAGTCTTTCCCCCCGATCTCAGCCGCTCAACTCGAAAACAAGGTCCTTGCCCATCTTGAGCTCAAAAACCCGGTCGACAAAACCGATCTTCACTGGTCCGTCGGCACAAGCCAAGGCCCTGATCTGGAGTTTTTTCCCGGTTATATCGACTTCCAGCGAGTGGCCGCGATAGCGGATGTGTATATGCAGCCTGCCGATTTCCTCCGGCAGAACGGGGTTAAACCACAGTACATCGTTTCGGACCGCCAGGCCCGTATAGGCGCGGTCAAGGATGTCCACCGCGCCGGCCATCGCGCCGAGATGGATGCCTTCGGGCGTGGTTCCCCCCTGAATGTCGGCCACGTCGCTTTCCAGGGCCTCTAGAAAAAATTTCCATGAACGCGCCCGGTCAGACCGGGTCAGTACCCAGGCGTGGACGACCCGGCTGAGAGTGGAGCCGTGGGAAGTCCGGTTGTTGTAGTAGTCGATGTTTTTCGGAATCGTTTCGTATTCGAAGGGGTAACCCAGCCCCTCGAAAATCTCCTGCAACTCCTCGGACGAGAAAAGGTAAAACAGCATCAGCACATCGGCCTGTTTTGACGCCTTGTAGCGGTTCGGCGTATCGTCCTCGGCTTCCAGAAGCCGATCCAGGCGCTGGATGTCACCGTGTTTTTCCCGATGGCCCTGCCAGTCGAATTCGTGCAGGTGCTCGTAACCTTCAAACTGGCTGATGATTCCGTCTTCGTGAAAAGGCACTTTCATCTTGCGGGTGATTGCCCGCCACAGCCGCTTTTCATCCTCACCGATCTTGATCTTTTCGCACAGTCCCCGACAGATCACCTCGTCGAGGATCTCAAACAGTTCCAGGGCGCGGCTCAATACCCAGACCGCCATAATGTTCGTGTAGGCGTTGTTGTTCAATCCCGGTTTTGCCGAATCCGGGTAAGCGTCGTGATATTCGTCAGGACCCATGACCCCGAGGATTTCGTAGCGGCCGGCCTCGGCATTATAGGTTGAGGCGCTAGCCCAGAAACGCGCGAGCTCAAAGAGCATCTCCGCCCCGTAAAAGGAGAGGAACTCCTTGTCCCCGGTTACCTGATAGTACTGCCAGAGATTATAAGCGATTGCCGCGTTTATATGGCGCTGCAGATGAGAGTTGTCGGGAAGCCATCGTCCGGACCTGGGATTGAGATGGAGCTGCTGGCTTTCCTCGCGGCCGCTGCTGCCGCTTTGCCAGGGATACATGGCGCCATGGTGTCCCGTCTCCCTTGCCAATTTGCGGGCCGCATCCAGACGGCGGTAACGGTACATGAGCAGGGACTTGGTGATCGCGGGTATCCGGAAGTTAAGGAGGGGGAAAATATAGAGTTCATCCCAGAAGATATGGCCCCGGTAAGCCTCTCCATGCCAACCCCTCGACGGTACTCCCACATCCAGATCCTTGGTGTGCAGGGAGGTGGTCTGGAGCAGGTGAAATATATGGAGGTGGAGAATCCGGGGGGTGCGGTCTCCCTTGTCTTCGTTCGACTCGAATTTGAACTCGAAATGGCGCCATAAATCCCCCCAGGCCAGAACGTGACTGTCGAGCAGATTCTCAAAAGATCCCACCTCCTTGAGCGCCTCACGCGCGGAAAGGCCGCATTCCGAGATGCCGCGATCCCCGGAGGTGAACAGGGCAACAATTTTTTCAATGGTTAGCGACTCCCCCTCCGCGATATCCAGGCTGAAATGCTGGGCGATATAGCCGCTTTCCCTTACCGTGGTTCGTTCCAGGGGTAAATACTGGCCCTTTTTAAATATTCGAGTTACCGCCGACTGGGTAATTCTGGTCCTGGACTGACTGGTCCGGACTTCGAGGTAAATCGTCTCTTCGTCCAGCTTTTCGGTAGCAAGCGGTTCAAGGTGTTTACCGTTGAGATCGTTATAGCGTTCCACCCCCGCGTTGATCACGCGGCCGTCCAATGCGGAGCGCACCTCGATCCGGCCCGACCAGTTTTCCGCGGTCAGGGTGGTCTCCTGGGCCGCGTAGTGATGATTTTCCATATGGACCAGACGCCGGTTTTGCATGGTGACCAGCCGACTTTTTTCATCCCGGAAACGCACGGTCCGCAGCAGCAGGCCCTTTTTAATATCCAGCTCCTGTCGATAGGAGAGGATTTCAACCGTTTTCAGGTCGAACCACTCCCCGTCATCGATCCGAAAGGTGAGGGGCAGCCAGTTCGGCAGGTTCACCAGGTCTTCGTTTTCGATTACCCGGCCGGCGATCTCCGTTTTCAGGCGATTGTATCCGCCGGCGAGATAGGTTCCCGGATAATGGGTGTCGTCGGCCTCCGATTCCGCCGCCGCGCCTCTGGTGGCAAAATAGCCATTGCCTAGGGTACACAAAGCTTCGCGCAAATCCTCCTTCCCCGGGTCGAAATCGTCATATATTAATGACCATTTACTCATCGGTTTTCTCCTGGAGCATTCCGCTAAGCGCTTCTAAAAAATCCCTGACCTGTCGACAATCTTCCAGAACATATCGAGCTCTCGAAGGGCGTGGGGCCGCATCCGCTTCGTCGCCCTTTACGACCACGCCGATCCCTCCGGACTGGAGAACCCCGAATGCGTCTTCGTCGGTAAGGTCGTCGCCGAGGTAGAAGGGCAGAACCCCGGGCCGGTTCAGGTCGAGGGCCTCCATCAACCAGCACAGTGCCTTACCCTTGTGCCAGTCGATTTCCGGTTGCAGTTCGAAGATTTTTTTCCCTGAAGTTCTACGAAGCCCGGCATGGCTTGCCAGGACTTGAGCGACCGCCGCTTCCACCTCCGGCAGCCTCTGCTCAGCCACCTTCCGGAAATGGACCGCGATGGAAAATTTTTTGCGCTCGACCAGGATGCCGGGAATATTGTCCAACAGGGTCCGGAGTTTTTGTTCGGCGCGATCGAGAACCGGCAGAAATTTAACGCCCTGCCGGGAACCGAGTCGCCGGCCGGCGGGACCGGAGATGTCAAAGCCGTGGCTTCCCGCGTAGAACAGGCTGTCGATGGAGACAAGTTTCTTGACATTGCTCAGGTCACGGCCGCTGATTATCGCCACCACGGATTTGTCGGCCAGGGCCGCGACGGCGTCGCGCATTTCATCGGACAGAATCGCCAGTTCGGGACTCTCGACGATCGGAGTTAAGGTGCCGTCATAGTCAAGGGCAATGAAAGCTTGCCCGGCTGAGAGAAGCTTCCGGATTTCAGGGAGGGAGGCAAGCGCCGACGGCAGCTCTTCCATGTCATGTTGCCAAAGGGGAATTTGCCCTTCCACCGTAAGTTCGGAAAGGACCTTAACCACGATATCGGCGCCCTGTTTTTGCAAGGCTTCGGCGCGGCCGTTTCTGTCCACGCCGATAACGCAGCCGAAATGGCCGCTTCTGCCGGCCTGAACTCCGGATAGCGCGTCCTCCAGGACGATTGCCCGGGCGGGGGGCGTCTCAAGGCGTCGGGCAGCTTCAAGGAAAATATCCGGCGCCGGTTTGCCGTTCAGGCCGAGTTGTTCGGAAACGACGCCATCGACTCGCACATCGAACAACTCTTCGATGCCGGCAGCTTTAAGCACGGTCCGGCAATTTTTGCTGGAAGAGACCACCCCGGTCTTGAAGCCGTTTTTCTTGAGCAAGCGGATCAGTTCAACGGCAATCTCGTAAAGTTCGACGCCATGTCTTTGCAGATGCTCGTTAAAGATTTGATTCTTTTTGTTGCCCAGGCCGCAGATCGTCTCAGCGTCGACGGGATCATCCTGATTGCCAAAAGGCAAAGCGATGCCGCGAGATTTGAGGAAGCTCTCAACTCCGTCATAGCGCGGCTTGCCGTCAACATAGGCGCTGTAATCGGAATCGAGGTCGAAGGGCCGCCACTTCTCGTCGGGCCCGGCCCGCCCTTCCAGATAGTCATCGAAGAGTTGCTTCCAGGAGGCTGCATGCACCTTCGCGGTCTTGGTGACCACTCCGTCCAGGTCGAAGAGGATGCCTTCGAATTTATCTTTGCTTATATTGAAAGCAGATTGTTCGCAGACCATTTTATGTCCACCTTAATTCTCGATTTGGAAAGGGCGAAATCAACCCTTGGTCCTTACAGGCGCTTCAGCGGACGGATCTCACGGCTCAAAACGCAATCCCGGCGAGACCATCCCGGTCGACCTGGAATATCTCGGTATATTGAATATTATATCGTGAAATTGCTGGAAAAGAACAGGTGGTTGTGGTTTTTAAAACTTAATCCGGCTACTCCCGGCAACTTCCGTCGGAGCAGCCGCAGCCGTTATCACCCTCGCCCGAGGAGCCGAATCGGGAGAGCAGCCTGCGGGTTGCCAGATAAAAAGGCTTTGCCGAGAGGATGAGCAGGAGAAGGGCGCCTGCCAGTTGGATGGGATAGGGCATGATCGCCCCGGCCTGGCCGACCACGGCCTGGGCGGAAATATCGCTCCACTGGTAGACCTTGTCCAGGAGCAGCCCGAAACTGACGCTGGTGGCCGAAAGCACCAGGAGATAGCGGAGGGTGGCTCTTTTGCCCATCATGCCGGTAAGGATGGAGAGGGAGGCCATATTGGTGGCGGGGCCGACAAGGAGGAAGACCAGGGCCGCGCCGGGGCTGACCCCCTTGAGGATCAGGGCGGCGGCGATCGGGGTCGAGGCGGAGGCGCAGATGTAGATCGGGATGCCCGCCGCCAGCATTACCAGCATCGCGGTGATACCGCCGCCAAGATAGTTGATAAATATTTCCTGGGGGATCCAGACGGTGATGATCCCGCTCAGTACCAGGCCGAAAGCAAACCAGATTGCCAGATCGCCCCACAATTCGACAAAGGCGTATCTGAGACTGGCCCCGAGCCTGATAAAAATTCCCTGATCGTAGGCGCCATTGCCGCCCGGGCCGGGACCGCCGGCCGGCAAGGTGACCAGTGGCGGCGGGCTCGGCTTGGCTTCGCGCCCGAACAAGCTTTCGATGATGCCGGCCGTCACCGCGCTCACGAAGGCGGCGACCGGCCGGGCCACCGTCATGATCGGATCGAGCAGGGCATAAGTGACGCTGATCGAGTCGATCCCCGATTCCGGGGTGGAGATCAGGAAGGCGATGGTCGCGCCGTTATTGGCGCCCTGTTTTTTGAGGGAGGCGGCTGCGGGCATTACTCCGCAGGAACAGAGGGGGATGGGGATACCGAACAGCGCCGCCTTAAAGACAGGTCCGAAGCGGCCCCGGCCGAGATGTCTGGCCACGTACTCCGTGGACAGGAAGCTCTTCAGCAGCCCGGCGATAACGATGCCGAAGAGGATATAGACGGAGGCGTCCAGGAGAAGGTCCCAGGATGCCAGTAAAACGTTAATGATAAAAGTCATTGGATCTTTATTCCCTGAGATGTTCAAGGCCGATAGCGATCAACCGGCTGATATGTTCGTCGCTTAAGCGGTAATAAAGGACCGGACCCTGGCGGCGGTTGGCGACTAGATAGAGCTGGCGGAGCATCCGCAGCTGGTGGCTGACGGCCGACTCGGTAATCTCCAGGAAGGCGGCCAGGTCGCAGACGCACATCTCCTCCTGGGACAGGGCGAGCAGGATCCGTAAACGGGTCGGATCGCCCATGGCCTTGAATATATTGGTCAGTCTTTCGTGCTCTCTCGTCTTAAGCGCGGCGCGTCGGGCTTTCTCAACCCGGTCGGTATGGATTATCCGGCATAGACAGGCGTCTTCCTGGGGTTTGTTCATTTGGCTCCTTGCATATGAGTATATGCTCAGACAATAACAGCAAGCGGAGCCGGTGTCAAAAATAAAGTCGAGATCCTGCTGTATTAAAAATCTTGCATTTAAGCGAATATTGGTTGAACATGTCGGGAATATTATTTACCGGAATTTGAACGGAAACCTGCTGAGATAACAGTTAACCACAGAGGGTATTAAAATGGCCACAACTTTCCCTGATGACAAAAAGTGGGAAGCGGCTTTCGTCCGTTACGGATTTGATGCCGCGGTCGGACGGCAGTTCAGGGGCATAATCCACAACCTTAATGGGGTGGGGCAGGCCTTTATGATGCAGACCGAGTTGCTGAACATGATGTTTAAACAGGCGGATGCGGCCCTTGACGAAATCGACCGCGCCGAAAACCCGGAAGAAAAGCACGAGAAGATCGCCAATTTGCGAAAAATGCTGGCGGGACGCGGTGATCTGGTCAAACTCCTGGCCGATGAGGTCGACATTCTCCAGAAGACCTTAAAGCGCACCTCCCTGGTCAGCAGGGAGATCGGGGGATCATCCGTCACCGAAACCTATGACCTCGGGACGGTAATCGAGCTTGAACTGGAGTTTTTGAATTCTGATGGTTTTTTCAAGCACCGAATCAAGAAAAACCTGGAGTTGGCCGATAATCTTCCCGGGTTGACCGGCCATCGTCTCAAGCTGCACCAGATTCTGGCCGCTCTGCTGGAGAATGCTTCCCTGGCCCTGGCCGAAAATGGCGCCGAGGCCGTCACGCCGGAGATCTCAATTAATGTCGCGGTTCAAAACGATCAAATCGTAATCGGGGTTTGCGACAACGGTCCCGGCATTGAGGCCGGCGAGCGGGAAAATATCTTTGCTCCGTTTTACACGACCAGGCAAGACCGTTTGGGCATGGGCCTTTATCTGGCCCGGATCCTGGCCCGGAATACAGGTGGAGAATTGACCTGCGAGAGTTCGCCCGGCCGGACCTGTTTTATCCTGCGGATGCCGGTCAACGGGAACAGGGGGTGAAAACCGCTGAGGGTGAAGGTTCCGGTGTGCTCTATGTTGTTGCCACCCCGATCGGCAATCTGGAGGATATCACCCGGAGGGCAATCCGGATTCTGGGCGAGGTCGCCCTGATCGCGGCCGAGGATACCAGGCATACCAGAAAGCTGCTGGCCAGTCTCGATATTCATACCCCTCTGGTCAGTTACTATAAGGGCCAGGAGTTCAGCCGCTCCCGGCAGGTTATCGAAAAACTACTCGGGGGGGAGGATGTGGCGCTGGTTTCCGACGCGGGTACGCCGGCGGTGTCCGATCCGGGGGCCGTTCTGGTCCGGCAGGCGATCGGCGAGGGGATCCGGGTTGTGCCGATCCCCGGTCCGTCGGCCCTGACCGCCGCAGTCAGCGTGGCAGGTCTTGAGGAGGGGGGCTTTCTCTTTGTCGGTTTTCTGCCCGGCAAGAAAGGCGAACGGCGCCGTCTCCTCCAGGGTCTGCTGGAGGGGGGCCGGCCTCTGGTCTTCTATGAATCGCCCCGCCGGATAATCAAATCCCTGCAGGAATGTCTCGATGTTTTCGGGGACCGCCCTGTTTTTCTCGGCCGCGAGCTGACCAAGCTCCATGAAGAACTGTTCCATGCGCGTCTTTCTTCGGTTCTTGACGATCTGGCCGCCAGGACCCGGATCAAGGGCGAGTTTGTGGTGATCGTCGGCCCGGCCGCCTCTGAAAACGAAGGTCCGACCGGAGGTGAACTTGAGGATATTCTGGCCTGGTATCGGGACCAATCCGATCTTTCCATGCGGGATGTCTGCCGGAAGGTCGCGGCTGATCTGAAC
>JBHEOZ010000088.1:6023-7610 GCA_046260555.1 Desulfurivibrionaceae bacterium | reverse complement strand
GTTGGGGCCGCCTCGACCTCACCGCCGGACAGGATCCCGGCCAAAAGCATCAAGGCGATAAAACTGAAAGTCAAAACTCTTTTCATGACAGGCTCCTTTGCGGCTATTGTTTGATCTTCCTGAAAACCGAAGATTCGAAAACGGTCAGCAGGCTCGGCAGGATCAGAATGGTGGCGAATCCGGAGATCGCCATGATGCTGGCCAGAAAAATCCCCACCGTCTGGTAAGGCACCAGCGGGGCGGCCAGCAGCGGCGTAAAGCCGACCGCGATGACAATCACGTTCCGGCTGATCGCCCGGGCCGGCTCCTCGAACATCTCGCCGACCGCGGCCTTCCAGGACCCGGTTCTTCGATAGGTCGCCCGGCTCCGTTCGAGGAAATGAATGGCGAAATCAACCGCCAGCCCCAAGGTCAGGGAGGAGAGGATCGCCACCGGCATATCGTAGTCCTTGCCGATAAAACCGATCAGCCCGTAGATAAAGGCGATAGTCACCGACAGGGGGACCATGGCCAGCAGGCCCCAGACCGGCGAACGGAAAAGCACGGTCATCATCAGGAAGACGATCACGAAGCTGCCCAGGAAGGCGTCGCGCATCCCGAAAACCATCTTGTCCTGCCAGGCCACGTTAAGATAGGTCAGGCCGGCCCACTGGTGGTTGAGCGTCACCGGCGGCGGATTCGCGGCAATATAGCTGTCGACCGTATCGATCACCTCCTGCATCACCTGGTTATCGCCCTCGCGGAGCTGGATCCAGAGGTTGGCCTTGCGGTAATCCGGGGTTACGAAATGCCAGAGATCGTCGGGTTTGTGGCTGTTCTGGAAGGTGATCAGGGTTTCGGCCACCCCGCCGACACTGTCCGGAATCCGGTAATACTCCGCATTGCCCTCATAAAGTTCCTGATAAACCTTGCGGACCACATCGACCACCGAATTGGCTTTGCCGACCTCGCTGGTCTCGACCAGGTGTTCTTCGAGACCGCGCAGGTATTCGAGCACCTCCGGCCTCTTGAAGACCTGGGCGCGGCTCTTGAAGCGGTCGAGGAGGTTAACCACATCGCCCCAACTTTCATAACCGGCGTCGTCCGCCTCAAACATCTCCTCTTCCCAGACGGTCCGCAGGTTTTCAAGGAGCTTTGCGGTCGAGCCGGCCACGCTCTCCCCGGCGAGGATCTCCCGGGCCCGGTCAACCACCTGCTGGTCGACACCCTCGGCCGCGAGACGGTCCAGCCCTTGTCCGAACCAATCAATGGCCCCCGCTCCGTCAAGCTCTTCAATCTCGCTGTCCAGAACCAGGTAAGCCTCGTAGGTGCCGGCGAAATGGCTGTTCAGAACCCGGTCGGCGACCCGGATCGAATGGTCCTTGCTGAACCACTTGACCGGATTGTCATTCACCCTGATCATCCCGATTCCGTAGCCCGCCGCGACAAGCACCGCCAGGGTCATGATCAGGATAAACTTGGCCCGCCCGTAGGTAAAGGCGCCGATCCATTTCAGGAAGGCGCTCAAGCCGTGATGGATACCGCCGGATGCGGTCGTGCTCACCCCGAAACCGGCCAGGCTTTCCTCCTTGAGCAGCATGATATAGG
>JBHEOZ010000088.1:0-6013 GCA_046260555.1 Desulfurivibrionaceae bacterium | reverse complement strand
ATATAGGCCGGCACGAAAACGATGGTAAAAAGCCAGGCCAGCATGATGCCGATGGCCACGAAAATCCCGAAGGCCTGGACCGGCGGGATCGGGGTCAGGGCCAGGGAGGCAAAACCCGCCGCCGAGGTCAGCGAGGTGTAGAGCATCGGCATGAACAGGTGACCCATGACGTGCTCCAGGGTCTTGCGCCGGTCGCCGATGGTCCGGTAATTATCGAAAAATTCACTTAGAATATGGATGCTGTCGACCACCGCGATCGGCATCAGGAAGATGGGGATCATCGAACTCATGATATGCAGGGTGTTGCCGGTGCCGATCAGCAGTCCCATCGCACAGAGGACCGACATCATGGCGACGATCATCGGCGAAATGATCATTTTTACCTGCCGGAAGAAAACCAGCATCAGCAGGAAAATCGCCAGCATCGCCAGGGGAGCGGAGACCGCCATCTGGACAAACATCTCCTTGCCGAAGGTGTCCTCGGCCACCGGCAGGCCGGTGATATAGAACTGGTCGCCGTTTGATTTATCGTAGGTGGCGATCTTGTCGAGGAGCCGGATACGGACCTCGGCGGCAAAGTCTTTTTCGGAAACGGGAATGTAAATCCCCATGGCCCGCTCGTCCTCGGAAACCAGGGTTCCCCTGAGCAGGGGGTTGTTCATGGCCAGCTGCCGGATCCGCTCGACCCCTTCCGCATCGGTCGGCGGAATTTTCATCAACCAGTCGAAACGGACCTGGCCCAGCCCGGCCTGCTCGATGGCGTCGACCGTTCCGGGCGCAATCATGTTCCGGGTGACCACCCGCTTGTCGGGATCGTCCTCGGCGTGCATATTGCGGACGAACTCGGTCAGCTCATGGACCCGGGTCAGGGACTCAACATTGAAGATTCCGGCGGGATCTTGCTCGTTCACCACCCCAAGGACGACGAAATCGTTGAGGTTGAACTCCTCCTTCATCTGGTTATGAAAAACCCGGACCGGCTCGTCCTCGCGCAGCATGTTTTCGGGATCGGTGTCGACCCGGACCTTGACGATCAGGGAGGCTAGCAGCAGGGTGCAGACCACTAGGATCGCCGTGACGGTTTTCGGGTGCTTTATGGAAAAACCTATGATGGAATGACCTTTCATCGCCCTGCTCCTGGAAATCATTATGCAAATTAAAAATCCCGATTGTCAAGAAATAGCAAGGGGCCGACAGAACGAAAAGTCAGATATGGCGGATACTAAGCGGAAGAATTCATAGAGCGCGAAGAGTCAACTTCAGGCATGTTCCTCTTGGCAAAAAAGATCTCTCATCCTGGCGATTAACTCCAGCACCCTTTCATCATCGATCCTGTTGTAGATGAAATTGGCGTCTTTCCTGGAGCAGACTATGCCCATATTGCGCAAGATGGAAAGATGCTGGGAGACATTGGCGTTGGTGGTTTTCACCTCTTCCCGGATGTCGCCTACCGCCATCTCTTTTTCCTGCAGCAGACAAAGAATTTTCAACCGGATCGGATGCGACATGGTTTTCAACAGCGCAGCGACATCCCTTACATCTTCGTCATTCATGTTCAACTCCAAGCTATTTCAGTTTTTGATTTAATACTAACAGTTCCATTTGTCAATTAGCCCGCAGGTAAAAAAATCAAGCGCAACTGAAACCGGATATCTAACATTGCGTTCTATTATATAAATGGAATAATTTCCAACTTAAAATGCAGTTTAATTACAAGAATAAGTTTGTCGTTACCTGATAACGGCAATATCCGCCAATTCGCTGAATCGGGAAGTGATCGAGAACGGATCGGTTAAAGAAGAGCAGCTCGAAAACTGCCCGGCCGGGTAAGGCGTAATAACCGATCGCTTCGGCTTAGAGAACCAGTTCCCCCACCCCTACCACCCTGGCGCGTCGCTTGATCTCGGCGCGTAAGATCTTCAAGGCCTTCAGGGTCTCTGGATAGGGATGGCCAATCGCAATGGCCCTCCCCTGCCGGTCGGCGAGATCGAGGAGTTTACGCAGCTGACTGACTATCGCTTGGGTCTCCCTGTTGTTATCCAGGAAAACATCACGTCTGTTGGTCTTCACTCCCATTTTTGCGGCCACGGACTCACCCACACTGTTCCGGGAAGTTCTGCTGTCCAGAAAAAAGAGATCACGATCCCGCACCAGAGCCATGAAATCTCCCATCGCCCTGCTGTTCTGGGTGAACCTGGAGCCCATATGATTATTGATCCCGATCGCCTCCGGCACCCCATTCAGATTCGCGTTAAAGATCCTGCGAATCGCGGTTCGATCCATATTTATGGTAATGGTATTGCCATCGGGTTGCCACTTCGCATCCACAGCCTCCATCGGGAAATGCAGGAGGACGTCGCGCTCCAGCCGCCTTGCCCGGTCAACCTGGGGCTCAGTGTAAGGCCCGAAGGGCAGAAAGGCGAACGAGAGATTTAAATCGAGTTCGAGCAGAGCTTGGCAGGTTTTACGGTTGTGGCCCATGTCATCAATGATGATGGCGACCAGCGGTCGCGCCTTTAGTTCCGCAAGTTGTTTCTCAGGTTGAGAAGACTGACCCTGCCGGTCGCCGGACCCGGTCCCGCCGGTAACAAAGGGCTCCTCGTATTGAACGGCTGAATCACTGCCGGCATCGTCGATTCCGGTCGGAATGATCGCCTTATCGGTCCTGATCGCCAGGAAAACGATCAGGCCGCCCAGTGTGAAGAAAAAAAGGCTAAAGCCAATCAAAGTCTTCCATGACCGCTGTTTTTTCTTCGGTTTCCGGACCGTTTTTTTGCTTTTCTTTTTCGTGGCGACCATGGTCGAAAAATTTCTCCGCCCATTTAAAGAGCTTGTTTTAATAAAAACCTGAATCCGTGACGGCTTCTAGGGGAATTTTTCTTTACACCACAAGGGCATAAGTTTCGTTTGAGCAGGCTAGCTGCTCAACTCAGTTTATCGGTTTGTTGTTACGTAGAATAACTGGCAACTTTTTGCAACGCCATCATTTATCACGGCTTAAAACATAAGCAGCCAGGCCCCTCAAAATCCGCAGTTCCCGGCCTTCCCTGAAACAGTGGAGTCCGGTCAGACCGGCCGCAACCAGTTCGTCCGCCTTGCGCCGCGCGAAACCGAAGCCGTCATATTTATCAATGAGGGTCTTCACTTCCTGAAAGCGATCTTTTTTCTCGCCGGCATCGCCGGCGAGCACCTCTTCCAATGCAGCCAGATCTTCCGGCCCGGCACTCCGCAGGGCATGGATCAGCGGCAGAGTCATCTTGCCCTCAACCAGATCGTTGCCGACCGCCTTGCCGGTCCTGACGGGATCGCCCTGATAATCCAGGATATCGTCAATAATCTGGAAGGCCAAACCTAGATTCTCTCCGTAAAGTTTGATCGCGGCCCGCTGCTCCGGGCTGCCGACGGCAATATAGACCCCGGCCTCGCAGGCGGCGGCGATCAAGGCGCCGGTCTTACCGGCCACAACCTTGTAATAGTTTTTCTTGGAATAATTTTTTTCCTCGACAGTGCGGGCCTGGAGGAATTCCGCTTCGACCATGGCCTCGGTCGCCCGGCCGACCAGGGCCATGGCCTCACCGCCGCCAACCGCACAGGCCAGGCGCATGGCCCGGCTGAGCAGATAATCGCCGGCCAGAATCACCGGGGAGATGCCCCAGATCGAGTTGGCCGTCTTTTTGCCGCGACGCTGTTCGGCGTGATCGATCACATCGTCATGGAGCAGACTGGCGGCATGAAGGTATTCGAAGACAATCGCCAAATCAAGGATCCCCTGCCGATCCGAACCCCGGTCACCAGCGGTCAAACCGGCGCAGATCAAAGTGAGTTGCGGCCTGATCCTCTTGCCCCCGTTAAATATCCCGTAAAACAGAACCTCGCACAACAGAGTGCTCTCCACCGAAGCCAGATCCGCCCGCATGGCCCGATCAACTCCGGATGCCGCCTCCCGGAAAAAACTCATCAATTCCTGATTATCCAACGTATGCCGACCTCTCACTCCACCACCCCCCACCCTCACTCCCCAGCTATACTATCTATCAATAGCCACTTTCCGCTATCCCGGTTGAACCCGTAAACCACCTGATAGCGGGTGTACTTGCCCTGGCTGCCCTGTTGGGAATAGGCCTTGGCCGACAGGCTGAACTCCAGCAGCTCCGGAGTGTTATTCATCAAGACAACCTGTGGATCCAGCAAAGTGGCATTCTTGTCCAGAGCGAAATCCTTTTTGATGATCGCGGCGAAGCGCTCGAGAAGAACTTGCTTTTTATCTTCGACAAAGAGACTCTCCTCGACCCGGGCAAGACCTTTTTTAAGTTCTCCGAGAACCATGGCCACTTCCTTGCTGTCTCGCCACTTATTTCCCTCGGCCTGCCCGATCGCCTCTGCGTATATCCTCCGGGCCTCATTGTCTTTGCCGGCTATGCTGCTTTCAAAGGCCGATTCATTGTAGCGCCGCAGTTCCGCGACCATAACCATTTTCCGCGCCAAAGCCAGCTTTTCCGGGGCTCTTGCCAGGGAAGGCACCCCTTGCAGACCGGCACTCCGAGCCAGGGCCATTCCCTTTTCATAGGAAAGGGCGGCCTTCTGCCACTTGTTGGCGGCAAAATCTCGATCAGCGCTTGCCAGCACGATTTCAACCCTGCTCTTATCGATCAATTCGGGGAGCTGTCTGGTTAACGGATCGTTTGCCAGCCCGTTGGCCCCGGCAAAGGCGGCGGCCTCCCGGTAAGCCTCCGCAGCCTTAGCAAAGCTGTCCTGATCCGAAAGCTTGTCTCCGGCCGCCACCATCTCTTTTAAGCTGGCCCGGTTGATCCTTTCCCGCAAGGAGAGGGCCTCGGCAATTACCTCTCCATCCGGATCGATGGTGTATTCGGCAGCCTTCGCCAAGGCGGCCTCGATGACGTTAAGGGCGGCGCCATTGGAGCCGGCCGACCTCAACGCCTCGGCCTGACTAATCAATTCTTTAATACTATTCAACCGGCAGTCGGCAATCGCCCCCCTGACTTGATCCAGTCCGGGCGACGTTACAGTTTTCTTAGCCTGGGCAACGGCCAGAGCGGCCTCGACCTTAGCCATTGCCTCATCGCATTGTCCCGCCCCGGCAAGGGCTTCGCCCTGTTCAAGGTTGTCCTGAAAGATTGTCCTGCCGCTCAGCTGTTCCGCGGGAATATACTTTCCATCAAAAAGGACCTTGCCCTCGGCTCCCATCACCAATGACTCGGATTGAAGGATGTCGTCAACCTTCGCTAGCAGCAGTTCTTTGCCGCCGGGGGAAAAGGCCCGGACCTTGCCCAGGTCCTGCTTGATTTCAAGACCCAGGGAGCGGCCCTCGGCAAATTTACCCGCCGCCAGTAAACGGTCGAGCTCCAGCGCCTTCCGTCCAGCCTTTTTCATCATGGAGATCTCGAAAGCGACATAGGCGCCCGTTACGGCCACCACCGACCCCACCGCAACCGCTATTCTGAAAAAATTGACCTTGCGTGCTTTTTTCTTGGCAAGGCTTTTGCTCAGGTTGACGATATCCGCCTTGAACCTGCCGACCTTCTCGTCATCGGGAAAGGTTTGCCGGAAGCTGTCGAACAGTTCGGTAGCCTGCTTGACTTTCCTGTTCCGCAAGGCCTCCTCGATGGCTGCGACTGATAAATCATACTGGGAGGTATCCCGTTTAAGGGCGTTAAGCTCATCGAGCAGGCCGGGGTAGTCCGAGACCAGCTTGAAGGCCTCTTCAAAAATCGGCAGCGCCTGGAGCGGATCCTTCCGGGCCTGCTCCCTGGCACGCCCGATCAGGGATTCCGCCTTTTCGATCTTCTCCACCAGACCGGAGACCAGACCGCTTTTATCCTGGATAATGTAATTATCGGGAAGCCCCTCCAGCATCTCACAGGCCTGATAGTCCTTGCCTTCCCGCAGCAGGACGACGATGTACTCCAGAACCCCATCCAGCTTGGCGATGGCATCTTCCCTGATAAATATCTCGTCTTCGAGATTCGGGTAGTCGGGCTCCAGGGCCAGGGCC
>JBHEOZ010000087.1:7035-7612 GCA_046260555.1 Desulfurivibrionaceae bacterium | reverse complement strand
GATCAGCACGGTGACGTCGGCATAGTTTTTGGCGGCGGAACGAAGCATGGCCGGCCCGCCGATATCGATGTTCTCAATGGCATCGGCCATGGAACAATTGGGGTCGGCAATGGTCTTCTCGAAGGCATACAGGTTGACGGCGACCAGATCGATGGGCAGAAGGCCGTGGGCATCCATCTGGGCCAGGTGGTCGGGATTAGTCTTCTTGGCCAGAATACCGCCGTGAACTTTGGGATGCAGGGTCTTGACCCGGCCGTCCAGCATTTCCGGGAAACCGGTGAACTCGGAAACATCCTTGACCGTTATGCCCTCTTCACGCATTTTTTTGGCGGTTCCGCCGGTCGAGAGAATTTCCACCCCCAGTTCCTGAAGCTGCCGGGCAAAATACTCGATGCCCGATTTATCGGTAAGACTGATAAGCGCCCTTTCGATCTTCCGCATAATTAATTCTCCTTAAACAAAAAAAATTCAAAGTTGATGAGTTCGCAAAAACTCTAAAATAAATCGAACCAGTTCAGGCAACGCGCCGCCGTACTCCTGGCGGGCCCGAATCAATCGCTATCGGTATTCCTGACAA
>JBHEOZ010000087.1:0-7025 GCA_046260555.1 Desulfurivibrionaceae bacterium | reverse complement strand
CTTTCTAATCAGGCGCCGGTCCCTCTTGCCCGGTTTGCGCAACGGACCCTTGCCGCCGGCCGTGGCCATAAGCCGCCGCTCTTCCCGCCCTTTAAGCCGCGCCTCAATACTGGCCTCGGTTTCCTCGTACAGGGTCCGGGCCAGAGTGGCCGGGCCCCGGCGGTCATGCAGAGCGGTGACGGAAACCACAAATTCGTCGTTACCCCGGGTGATCCTTAATTCATCGCCGGCTTTGACCGACCTGGCCGGTTTGACCCGCTCGCCGTTAACATGGACATGCCCGCCGGTAACGGCCTGGGCGGCTAAAGCCCTGGTCTTGAAGAACCTGGCCGCCCACAACCACTTGTCGACCCTGATCTTTTTTTCCTGATCGCCTTCACTCAATTTAAAAATCCATCGCCATAATCAAGATCACTTTAACATAATTGCATTGCCACTTCCAGAAATGGCTCCGCCGGCAGCGGCAAGAGAGCTTTTTTATTACAAGCAACCGCGGCCGGACTGGACAGCATAAAAAAAAAACGTTAGATTCGCGGGCATGAAACTTAAGAGTGTCGGCATCGAAAACATCAGCTATCCTGTAAAGATCCGCCAGAAAAAGGGAGGCCACCAGGATACCGTCGCCACTATCGATCTGCGGGTTAACGTGCCGCGATCTTACCGGGAAACCTGTGTCTCGACCTTTATCAAGATCCTGAACAAATATCAGGATGACTTGAGTGTCACCATCTTCCCCGACCTGATCCAGGAGGTCAAGCAGGAACTCAGCGCCGTTTCGGCCGGAATGGAGATGACCTTCCCCTATTTCATCGAAAAACAGGCCCCCGTCAGCAAGGCCCCCGGCCTGATGGACTATACCTGCCGCTTCACCTGCGGAGTCGATGCCGCAAACGATCTGATCCTGTCGGTCTGGGTGCCGGTAACCACGCTCTGTCCATGTTCAAAGGAGATCAGCGCTTACGGAGCCCATAACCAGAGGGCGGAAGTAAACCTCAACATCCGTTACCGTAAATTCATCTGGGTCGAGGAACTGATCGACATGATCGAGTCGGCCGCCTCCTCCGAGGTTTTCGCTCTCCTGAAAAGACCGGATGAAAAATTTGTCACCGAGCGGGCTTATCTTAACCCGATGTTCGTTGAAGACGTGGTACGCAAGGTGGCGGAGAATGCCCTGGCCAATCCGGATATCATCTGGTTTTCCGCCGGAGTCGAGAGTTTCGAGTCAATCCACAAGCACAGCGCCTACGCCTATATCGACAGCAACGAGTTAAGGTAAAACCCCTCCTAACTAGTCAAATCTTTTTATGCTTGCAATCCAAGCCAAATCACCTTACTTAAAACAAGACTTACCACTTATTAACTTTTTTCAAAGGAGATGAGCATGAAAAAGATCAATTTGTTGTTGGTTTTACTGGCTGGGGCAATCTTGATGGTAGGCGGCCAGGCGCTGGCTGGGAAAAGTTCGGTTGAAATGGGCAAGGAACTCTTCAACGATCCCACCCTGGCCGGCTCAACAAACGATAAGAGTTGCAACAGCTGCCATTCCGGCGGCGAGGGCCTGGAAAAGGCGGGCGACAATAAAAAGCTGGTAACAGTCATCAACCAGTGCGTCACCGGCCCTCTCGAGGGTAATAAAATCGATGGCCGCACTGCGGAAATGCGCTCCCTGAAAATGTACATTCAGAGTCTGGGCGCCGAATAAACGAACTAGGGCGGAGCACTTAATGCTCCGCCCTTGCCTGCCTGAAGTCGTCTCGAAAAAAAATCAGAACTCCAGTCCCGCCTCCACAAAGGGCCCGGAAACAGTGACATCGGCCCGGATATCATCTTCGTCGATAGACAGATCCTCGTAACGCCAGCCGGCCGTGGCAAAGGCCGGCCCGACAAAGCGGTATTTCAAGCGCGCGATCAGGTCGTAGTAGTGGTTTTCGCTGTAGGCAATGGCCCGGATCTCGCCTTCCAGAGCCAGTCTCTCGATCGGTTTAAACTGGACCGCCAGATAACCCATGGGCACGTAGATGGTCTCGTCCACCGAGTCCTCATTCCCACCGATCACTTTTTCCCTTACCACCATATCAATCTCCATGCGGCGCACATTGATGCCGAGATCGATGCCCAGGGTACCGAGAGAGGCCAGGCCGGTCAACGGCACCCCGTAATAGAGGGCCAGATCGTAATGATCCAGACTTGCTTTCGAATAAAAATCACCGGTGATGTCTACATCGCCGAATGTGAAAAGGGTTTTAGTGCCGTCACCCTCGAATTCCATCGGGGTCCCCATAAAATAGACATTGGGCAGCACCGGCAGATCGAGCTTGACCCGGCCGAAAAGGCGGTCCTCGTCATCGTAGCCCGCCTCACTGTCGAGATCGATATAATCGGAATCGCTAGGAAGAATACTAGTATAAGAGAGCTCCCCACCCAGCCCCTGGGCCCACCCTCCCAGCGCTACTTCAACACCTACAGCGGAAGCATTGGTTGTTGCAAAAAGCAGCAATCCGGAAACTAAGGCGATTTTCATAAAGATTTTCATTGAAGCCCCTCCATCAAAAAATAATGAAATTCATTTTGACTCATCGAGAGTTAATGTGACCGGAATCATTCCAGCCCATGAACTTTTTGAATCAATCCAGCCCGGCAAAACCACATCCCTTCCCAAAACGGAAAAAGAACTCCGCCGACGACCTCATCTCTTGCCCGAAAGCCATTCCAATGTTAGCATAGCGAAGCTATATTTACTTTAATATCATATCGGGTCAAGTACTTTAGTCTCGGATCACCGGGAACCCTTAATTGATGAAAAAAAAATTCATAACCACACCGAACTGGTTGCTTTGTCTGATAATTACCCTTCCTCTGCTGGCGGGTATGCTCAGCGGATTTGCTCCCCTGAACTTTTTCGAACTGAAGATATACGATCTGCTCTCGCAACTGCGCCAAAGGGAGATGCCGAGCCCGGTGGCGATTATCGAGATCGACCGGGAAAGCATGGATGCAATCGGCCCCTGGCCCTGGCCCCGCTCCCTCATGGCCGATATGATCAATGTAGTTTCCGAGGCCAAGGCAAAAGCGATCGGGATCGACATCCTCTATAAGAGCAAAATCAGGAATCCGGCCCTTGAGGAAATAAATGACCTGCTCCGTTCCCTCGGCAAAATCGCGGATCGCGGCGGAAACACAGGCGAGGCCGACGCCATTCTGGCCGCGGCCGCCAGAAAGATCGATGATGACTCCCTGCTGATCTCCGCGGTCAAACCGGCCCAAAACGTCGTGCTGGCCTTGAATTTCGGTTGGTCCCCCCAGAAAAGCGAACCGCAAGAGATCCCGGGCTGGCTGAAGAAAAACACTTTGGACAGAAAACCGGTCTCCTACAAACCGCAACAATTGCTCAAGGGGTTCCGCAACCCTCTGCTCGCCTTCAGACCGTACGACCCTCCCCAAACCAGTGAAACACCCTTCCGCGCCCTGGCCGCGGTGGCGAGCCGTTACGGCCATACAAACCATGCCCCCGATCCGGACGGCGTCACCCGCCGGGAATCTCTTCTGATCAACTACCGGGATCAGCTGTTCCCCTCCCTTGCCCTGCAGATGGCGCTCGCATATCGGGATCATAAATTACCGGAAGTTGAACTGGTCAGTAATTACGAGATCGTCAAGGCCCTCCGCTTCGGTAATCAACGGGTACCGCTTTCCCATGATTTGAAGATGTTCATCGACTATAACGAAAACCCCTTCACCATCTCGCGATACTCATTCAGCGAAGTACTGGCCGGTAAAATCCCCAAAGGGGTGCTGGAAGACAAACTGGTGCTGATCGGGGTAACCGACCCCGCTTTCACCAAAACCTACCGCACCCCGACCGGAATCGATAAAGCAGGGGTTGAAATCGCGGCCGAGACCGTGGAAAACATCGTCAACCAAAGTTTCATCCAGCGACCGGGCTGGGCCTGGTTCCTGGAGTCCATGGTCCTCCTTTATTTCGGCATAATCCTCTTGTATATAACCGATCGCCTTAACGCCGGGCTCAGCCTGACCATCATGGCTACTTTCCTGTTCTGCTGGTGGGGGCTGGCCGCTTTCATGTTCATTAACAACGGCTTCTGGTTCTATATCGCCCCCCACACCCTCGCGGTGATTCTGGGATTCAGCATGCAAAGGCTGAAGCATTACCAGGCCGCGCCCGAACAGAAGGTGGAGGAGCAGACCGAAATGAACAAGATGCTGGGCCTTTCCTTTCAGGCTCAGGGGCTGCTCGATATGGCCTTCGACAGTTTCCGGAAATGCTCCCTGAACAACCCCGCCGTCAAGGAGGCGATTTATAATCTTGCCCTGGATTTCGAACGCAAGCGGATGTTCAACAAGGCCGTTTCCGTTTATGAATACTTACTGAAAGGCGGCAAACACAAGGACGCCCATGACAGGATCTGGCGGCTCAGGCGGGCGGAGACCAAAACCATGGGCGGTACCCCCGCCAACGGCGACCGCTTTGAGAACACCCTTATATACAACAACGACACCAAGACCAGACCCACCCTGGGCCGCTATGAGGTCCTCAAGGAAATCGGCAAGGGGGCCATCGGCACCGTCTACCTGGGCCGGGATCCCAAGATCAATCGAAAAGTGGCGATCAAGACCCTGCGCTACGACGAATTGGACGAAAAGCAGCTGGCGGAACTCAAGGAAAGGTTTTTCCGCGAGGCGGAGGCGGCCGGCCGTCTGAGTCATCCGAACATTGTCACCATCTACGATGCCGGTGAAGATTACGACATAACCTACATGGCCATGGAGTACCTGGACGGACACGACCTTACCCGCCATTGTAAAAAAAACAACCTATTGCCGGTCAAGGTGGTCCTTAATATTATAATCAGGGTCGCCTTTGCCCTCGATTACGCCCATAAGCACAAGGTGATTCACCGCGACATCAAACCGGCGAACGTCATGTTGACCGAGAAAGGCCATGTCAAGGTGACCGACTTCGGTATCGCCAGACTAACCACTGCCGACAGCACCCAGACCGGGGTGATCCTCGGCACCCCCAATTACATGTCGCCGGAGCAGGTTCTCGGCAAAAAACTGGACGGCCGTTCCGACATTTTCTCGCTGGGGGCGGTTCTCTACGAACTGCTGACCGGTGAAAAACCTTTCAAGAGTACCAATATCGGCAATCTGATGCACAACATCGCCAGCGCCAAATTTCAACCCGTTACCGAACTACGGCCGGATACTCCTCCATGTTGCGATGCCATAGTCCGCCGGATGATGACCAAAAGCCGAACCAAACGATTCAGCAACGCCGGAGAAGTAGTCATCGAAGCACAAAAGTGCATGGGGGATCTGTGATCAACGGATCATTAATCAAGGTTGCTGGCGTCGCAAAAACTCCGATCTACTGCGTCGTGGCGTATTTTTGCTCCTTCGGCATACCACATGTATGGCCTCAGTCGCAAAAATTCACCACTCCTTGTGGATCGAACTTTTTGCTTAGCCATTTCGTGACTTTTTGCGAGTTTACCAAGAACAAGATCGGGAGTTGAGCGCTTGAAATTCAAAGTATCCGGCCGGACCGATGTCGGCATAAAACGCAGAAGCAACGAAGACAGTTTTGACATCGACCGGCAACTGGGCCTTTTCATCGTGGCCGACGGCATGGGAGGCCATGCCGCCGGTGAAGTGGCCAGCAAAATGGCCATCGATGTGACAACGGATTACATCAAGCGGACCATTACCACCGACGAACCCTACCTGACCGGTTACAACAACCGCTATTCCAGGGCCGGAAACCGGCTCTGTTCCGGCATAATCCTGGCCAACCAGCTAATCGCCGACACCGCCACCAACCGTCCGGAGTGGCAGGGGATGGGCACCACCCTGGTCGCCGCCTGGCTTCCCGACCCCAAGAGCCCCATGCTGGCCATCGCCCATGTCGGGGACAGCAGGGCCTATCTGCTCCGCTATGGCGAGCTCAAGCAGCTGACTCGCGATCATTCGCTGGTCGAGGAACAACTCCGCAACGGTCTGATCAACAAGAAAGAGGCCGACTCCTCTTCAATCAGGAATATGATCACCAGGGCTCTCGGTTTCCGGGAGCGGGTCGAACCGGACATTGTCGAAACGGAAATCGAGCCGGGGGACAAGCTGTTGCTCTGTTCCGATGGGCTGAACTCCATGGTGAGCGATGAGGAGATCCTTGCGATCCTCAAGCTGACCGGCGGCCTGGAGGCCACCTGTCAGCAACTGATCAGCACTGCCAATGCCAAAGGCGGCAAAGACAATATCACGGTCATTATCGCAAGTTTCCTTTAGGGACTCGGAAAATACTAAAATACCATAGCGCATCCCGGCTTCAGGCCATCTTTGGTCGCGCCTCAATCGCAAAATCCTCGACGTAGCCCTGCTACGCCTGCGGTTTTGCTCAATCGTTGCAACCAAATCTGACCCAAATCCGGGCGCGATCCAGGTATTTTAGTATTTTCCGAGTCCCTTAGCCGTTGCCGTACAGCCGGTGTCTGCCGATATAGTCCTTGCCGACCCTAGCCAGGGGAAAACCGGGCCGGGGCACCACGGCAAGATTGGCATAATCCAGCAGCTCTTGCCAGTTTTTCCAGGTATGCAGCTCAACAAAGGCGTCCATGCCGACAATGAAAAAAAGCAAGGTTTCCGGATCAAGGCAGTCCCGTAACTCCTTCAAGGTATCAACGGAATAGGATGGACCGCCCCTTGCGCCTTCCATATCGGAGACCAGGTAACGGGGGGAGTCACGAACGGCGATTTCCACCATCGCCAGGCGGTGCTCGAAGGAAGCCGGCAGATCATGCCCTTTATGAGGGGGACGGGCGGCGGGGATGAACAGGATGGAATCAAGAAGCAGATCATGCAGAACATGATCAGCCAAACGCAAATGGCCGTTATGGATCGGATCAAAAGTGCCGCCCAGCACACCGACACCCCTGCCCGGTTTTTTCGGCGGAGCGGAACCCTTGCCGGCCGTCGATTTCCCCGCGCTATTCATAGAAGTTTACCAG
>JBHEOZ010000086.1:0-7702 GCA_046260555.1 Desulfurivibrionaceae bacterium | reverse complement strand
ACCAGTTCAAGGGTCACGGTTGCCTTTTCGCGGGCCTTGGCGGCGCCTTGCGCCAGGATCCCGCGGACGTAATCCTTGTCATCCTCCAGTCTGGCCCGCTTTTCCCTGGCCTCCCTGAAATATTCCCAGATCAACTCGACCAGTTCCAGCTTGATCTTGCCGTACATGGCCCCGCCGTTAACGTAAAGGCCGTGAACTTCCCGCAGCCTCTCTGCCGGAGCAAACATCTTGAAGATACTGAACAGGTTGCAATTATCGGGATCCTTGGGCTCTTCGACCGGGGTGGCATCGGTGGTGATGGCCATTACCCTCTTTTTAAGTTCCTTCTCGTCAAGGAAAATGGAGATGGTGTTGCCGTATGACTTGGACATTTTCTGGCCGTCCAGGCCGGGCACGGTAGCCAGTTCCTTGCTGATCACCGGCTCAGGAATGGTAAAGGTTTCCCCGAAGGTTTTATTGAATTTGCCGGCGATATCCCGGGCCACCTCGATATGCTGCTTCTGGTCTTTGCCGACCGGAACCCTGTCGGCCTGATAAAGAAGGATGTCGGCCGCCATCAATACCGGGTAGGCAAAGAGGCCGTGGTTGGCATCGATCCCCTTGGCCACCTTGTCCTTGTAGGAATGACATCGTTCTAAAAGCCCCATCGGAGTCAGGGTGGAGAGCACCCAGGTCAGTTCGGTTACCTCGGGAACATCGCTCTGGACCCAGAAAGTACACTGGTCGGGATCCAGCCCCAGGGCCAGGAAGTCCGCGGCGGCCCCGAAGGTATCCGAAGCCAGGCGGTCCCGGTCGTGAACCGAAGTCAGGGCATGGAGATCGACGATAAAGGCGAAAAGATCGCTTTTGCCCATGTTCTCCAGCATGGGTCGCATCATGCCGAAATAATTGCCGATATGCAGCTTGCCGGATGGCTGAATGCCCGATAATACTCTCATGCAAGGTTCTGGCCGGGTTCGCCCCGCCCCTCCATTGATAAAGTTTAAGGGTGAGGATCTTAAAAAAAAAAGGGGGTGCAGGCAACCTTTTTCTGCACCCCCTTGGATTTGGCCGGAACCGCGGTTCCGTTATTTTACTTCTTCGTAATCGGCATCGACCACATCATCGTCTTCACCCTTCTTGCCGGACGAAGCTTCTTCCGCGCCGGCCTTGCCGCCGCCAGACGGTTCCTGGGCGCTCTGGGAATACATCATCTCGGCCAGTTTGTGAGAAGCCTGGGTCAGGGACTCGAGTCCCTGCTTGATGGCCGCGATATCGTCGCCTTCCATTTTTTTCTTGAGGCTTTCGATCTCCTGCTCAACCTTGGTCTTGGTTTCGGCATCGACCTTGTCGCCGAGATCGCGCAGGCTCTTTTCGGTGGAGTAAATCATGGCATCGGCCTGATTCTTGGTCTCCACCTGCTCTTTGCGCTTCTGGTCCTCCTCGGCATGGGACTCGGCGTCCTCTTGCATCTTCTTGATTTCTTCCTCGGAAAGACCGCTGGAGGCGGTGATCTTGATCGACTGTTCCTTGCCGGTTCCAAGATCCTTGGCCGAGACATGAAGAATGCCGTTGGCATCAAGATCGAAGGATACCTCGATCTGCGGGACCCCGCGCGGTGCCGGCGGAATATCGGCCAGTTCAAAACGGCCGATCGATTTATTGTCGCCGGCCATTTCCCGTTCGCCCTGAAGGACATGGATGGAGACCGCGGGCTGATTGTCCGCCGCCGTCGAGAATATCTGGCTCTTCTTGGTGGGAATAGTGGTGTTCTTTTCAATCAATTTGGTGCAGACCCCGCCCAGGGTCTCGATCCCAAGGGACAAGGGCGTAACATCGAGAAGCAGGACATCTTTTACGTCTCCCTGAAGAACTCCGCCCTGAATCGCGGCGCCGATCGCCACAACCTCATCCGGGTTAACTCCCTTATGGGCATCCTTGCCGAAAATCTCTTTTACCTTGGCCTGGACCTTGGGCATTCTGGTCATGCCGCCGACCAGGATAACCTCGTCGATATCCGAGGCCTTGAGTCCGGCATCCTTCAAGGCGGTCACGCAGGGACCGGTAGTCCGCTCAATCAGGTCATCGACCAGATTTTCCAGTTTGGAGCGGCTCAGCTTGATGTTGAGATGCTTGGGCCCCGATGAATCGGCGGTGATGAAGGGCAGGTTGATATTGGTCTCCATCGCGGTGGAAAGTTCCATCTTGGCCTTTTCCGCCTCTTCCTTAAGACGCTGCAGGGCCATCTTGTCCTGGCGCAGATCGATACCCTGATCGCGTTTGAACTCGTCGGCCAGCCAGTTGACGATCCGTATGTCAAAATCCTCGCCGCCCAGAAAGGTGTCGCCGTGGGTGGACTTGACCTCGAAAACCCCTTCGCCGATCTCCAGCACCGAAATATCGAAGGTGCCGCCGCCGAGATCGAATACCGCGATTTTCTCCTCACCCTTCTTGTCCAGCCCGTAGGCAAGGGCGGCCGCGGTGGGCTCGTTGATGATCCTCTGTACGTTTAATCCGGCGATGCGTCCGGCATCCTTGGTGGCCTGCCGCTGGCTGTCGTTGAAGTAGGCGGGTACGGTGATAACGGCATCGGTCACTTCCTCGCCGAGATACTCTTCGGCGGTCGACTTCATTTTGCCGAGAACCATCGCCGAAATCTCGGGGGCGGCGTAAGTTGTGCCGTCAACCTCGACTACCGCATCGCCTTCCTTGCCTTTGACAATCTTGAAGGGGCTGACCTCAATGCTTTTTTTGACCTCGGCGTCGCTGAATTTGCGGCCGATCAGCCGCTTGATCGCAAAAAGGGTTCTTTGCGGATTGGTTACCGACTGCCGCTTGGCGACCTGGCCGACCAGGCGCTCGCTGCCTTCGCCGAAAGCGACAACCGAGGGAGTGGTTCGGTTACCCTCCACGTTGGTTATAACCTTCGGATCGCCGCCTTCCATTACCGCGACGCAGGAATTGGTTGTTCCCAGATCTATTCCAATAATTTTACCCATATCATCTCTCCTTTATATACTTGATGGTCATTTTGATTTATTTGAACAGTTCAATATTAGCAGGTTTTTCCCGGATTTGATCCCGGGCCGAGACTGCCGGGTTTAACCCGGGAGCCCATCCCCATAGTGCTCACTCATCAGCATCTCCCTTGGATACGATAACCTTGGCCGCCCGCAGTAGCCTGTCCTTGAACATATACCCTTTCTCGAACTCCGTCTTGACGCGCTGCTCGGGTACATCCTTGCAGGGCTCCATGGCCATGGCCTCGTGATAATTGGGGTCGAATGGCTGGCCCACACTTTCAAGGGGTTTGAGTCCAACCTTCTCCAGGGATTCCATCAGGCCTGCCCGGGTAAGCTCGACGCCTTCCAGAAGCTGTCTGCCGAAATCCTCACTGTTGGGATCCTGATTCATCGCTCTTTCGAGGTTGTCGATACTGGGAAGGATCTCCTTGATCAGGTTTTCCTCGGCGTATTTAACGGCCGCTTCCTTTTCGCGCTGGAGCCGTTTTTTCTGATTTTCAAAATCGGCGGCCACCCTGAGCAGTTTATCCTGGGCCTCTTTCGCCTCTTCCCGAAGTCTCTCCAGAACGGCGCTAAGATCCTCTTCTTGCCCGGCCTCTTCCTCTTCGATTACCTCCGCCGCTTCCACTGCGGGTTCCTGCGGCTTTACCTCTTCAACGATCTCTTCCGGTACTTTTTCCTTTTTACCCACACCAATCTCCCGAGTTTAAAACCTGACATGCAGGCGAAATATCATTCAAAAATCCGCAATTCCGATCGACAAAACCAGGGTCATACCTGACACTCTCAGCGATTTTACCGGCCCTAACCGTCTGCAAAAATAAGTATGCTACCCCTCCCTGTCAAGAAGTCGGCAAGGTAATACTTGAAATTTTCATACAAAATCAGGCTGGACGCCATAGGGACCGATGCAGACCGCGGCTGGTTTCATCCCGATAATTTTCCATAAAAAAACCCCGTTGCCTGAGTCTACCACAAAAGAAAACGAACAGGCAAAGGGGTATGGTGTTTGCTTTTTCCGTCCTTTAAGGCGGAATAAAAGATCAGGCCGAGGCTATGTATTGTTGTATCGAATCGGCCATGTTCTGGAAGATTTTCCGGAATTTATCCTCGTTTTTCTCAAGAATAGTGGTTCGGAAACCCTGCATGGTAGTGGCGAAAGAGGAGAGCGGCACCACGCAGATGCCGGTGGAGCCGAGCAGATAGTAGACGAATCGTTTATCAAGCTCCACACCGGGCTGATTGACCAGCTCCTCGACATGGGCCCTGACCTGGTCGCTCTCGATGGGCAGAGTCTGGCGGTCGTTCAGGACTCCATCCCGGAAGGCCACGCTCATGTAAAAAGCGCCGTTGGTCCGGTTGGTGATCAGACCGTCAACTTGTTTCAGGCAGTCGTAGGCAATGTTGGAAAATTTCTCATAACGGCTGATCCGTTCGTTGAGATAATTCGCGTACTCGGGATGGCCGACCACCCGGGGCAGGGCCATCTGGGGCAGGGTCGTGGAGCAGACCTCAAGCATTTTAGCGTTAAGGATCGAGGCCACATAGCGCTGGAACATTTCGTCCTTGTCGCCGTTGTAGACTTCGATCCAGCCGCAGCGGGAACCGGGCCAGGGCATCTCCTTGGAGATTCCGCGCATGCAGATCGCCGGCACGTCGCCGATCAGGGCGGAAAGGGGCTGGGTGGTGGCGCCGTTATAGATTATGTTCTGATAGACCTCGTCGCAGATGATGAAAAGCTTGTATTTACGGGCCAGCTCCACCATGCCCCGGAGGATCTCTTCCGGATATACCGCCCCGGTCGGGTTGTCGGGATTGATGATCAGGATGCCGCACACCGCCGGATTGTATTTGATCCGCTTCTCCAGGTCGTCCAGGTCGGGATACCAGTAGTTATCCGGGTCGAGCCGATAGGTCACGGGCCGGTCGCCGGCGTGGGCGGCTTCGGCCGAGGAGTGGGTGGTGTAGCTGGGCGAGGGGACAACCACCCGCGCCGTTCTTTTGAGCAGGCTGAAAATCTTGTTGATCGCGTCGCCGAGACCGTTGAAGAAGATGATGTCCTCGGCGGTGATCTGGACTCCGCCCCGCTTGTTGACCTCGGCGGCAATAAACTCCCTGGTCGAGACAATGCCCTTGGTCGGGCAGTAGCGATACGATTCGTCCTGCATGGCGCAATCGGCGATGATTTCTTTCATCCAGAGTGGAATTTTCTCACCCTTGGCGATGGGATCGCCGATATTCTCCCAATAGGTTTTAATCCCCAGACTTTTCAGCTTTTCACCGACAATGACGATATTCCTGATTTCATAGGTGAGCTCGCCGGCCCCTATGTGTACGATATCTGTTCGCACTTTGTTCTCCTGAAATTTACCAGCCGCTCAACGGCCCGGATGAAGTAATTGAAAACTTGAGAAATGAATTTACTAACATAGCGAAAATGGTTAGTCAACCGGACCTCGGGGGAACGATGGTCCAGCCCGTGCCCGCCGCCTGCAAAAACCAAAAAAGCTGCCGACGGATGCGGTCCGCCGACAGCTTTAGTAAAATGCGGTGCGACTATTCTCTTTCCTCGATAGGCACGAATCTCCTCTGCAGGGGGCCTGTATAGATCTGCCGGGGCCGGCTGATCCTGGCATCGGGGCCCTTCCACATCTCTTCCCAGTGCGCGATCCAGCCGGGCAGGCGGCCCAGGGCGAACATCACGGTGAACATGTTGGTCGGAATGCCGATGGCCCGGTAAATAATGCCGCTGTAGAAATCGACATTCGGATAGAGCCGCCTCTCGATGAAATAATCGTCGCTTAAGGCGACCTCTTCGAGTTCCTTGGCGATGGCCAGCAGGGGATCGTCTTCCATATGGAGCGACTTGAGGACATCGTCGCAGGCCTTCTTGATGATCCGGCAGCGGGGATCGTGGTTCTTGTAGACCCGGTGGCCGAAGCCGACCAGTCGGAAGGGGTCGTCGGGGTCCTTGGCCTTTTCGATGAATTTTCGGTAATTTCCCTCGTCTTGATGGATCTGCTCCAGCATTTCCATGACCGCCTGGTTGGCGCCGCCGTGCAAGGGCCCCCACAGGGCGTTGATCCCGGCCGAGATCGAGGCATAAACATTGACCCGGGCGCTGCCGACCATTCTGACCGTGGCCGTCGAGCAGTTCTGTTCATGGTCGCCGTGAAGGATCAGCAGCTTGTTGAGGGCGTCAACCACCACATCATTGATCAGATAAGGTCGTACCGGCGAGTCGAACATCATGTTCAGAAAATTGGCGCAGTAAGAGAGATTGAAGCGCGGGTAGACCAGGGGATAGCCGTTCGACTTTTTGTAGGAAAAGGCGGCGATGGTCCGGACCTTGGAAAGAAGCCGGGCCGCCGTGATGTTCAGGGTCTCCAGAGGGTCATCCATCTCGGGATAGAAATTATGGAGGCTGTTGACCATCGACGAGAGAATCGACATCGGCGAAGCGGCGGGCGGGAATCGATCAAAAAAATGAACCATGTCCTCATGGAGGATGGAGTGGTCGTTCAGTTGCCGCTTGAAGCCGTCGAGTTCCGCCTTGGTGGGAAGCTTGCTCTGGATCAGGAGGTAGGCCACTTCGACAAAGGAACAATGGTCGGCCAAGTCCTCGATCGAATAGCCCCGGTAGTGGAGCACGCTTTTTTCACCGTCCAGAAAAGTTATATCACTGGTGCAGGAGCCGGTATTCATATAACCGTTGTCCAGGGTGATCAGCCCGGTTTCGCTTCTTAATTTGCGGATATCAATCGCCCGTTCGCCTTCGCTCCCCTCGACTACGGGCAGGGTGAAAACCTGATCGTCGATCCTGACTTCAGCGTTTCCGCAGATCTTATATTTTTCAGACATGGCGCTTCCTGTTTTTTGATTACTGTTTATTGTAAATAAGAGGCCGAACACGGAATAATCACTCATCATCTGGCAGGGCCGCGGATGAAAGCAGAAGGTGAAAGTTGACGAGTAATCTGTTATTATAGCTCGAACCCCGGCGTTTGGCAAGTTTGCAAATTACGGTAAATCGGGGGCGTTACCCGGATTTCCAGCAGGACTTATAGAGGATAATGAACCGAGTGTTAGCAGAAAGAATGGAGTTTTTCGTGGACCGGGTAAGCCTTTATCCGGTGTCATGCGAAAAACTTGGCGCCGGCCGCACCGATCTGGAATGGCTGGACGGCGTCCTGGCCGGCGGCGCCAGAATAGTCCAGCTCCGCGACAAGGAGTCGGATGACCGCAGCCTCTACGAAAAGGCCCTGGTCTTCCGCCGCAAAACCGCCGAAGCCGGCGCCCTGTTTCTGGTCAACAACCGCCTGGATATCGCCATGCTTGCCGACGCCGACGGCGTCCACCTGGGCAACTCCGACATTCCCGTCGAGGCCGCCCGCCGACTGGTACCGGAGATGATCATCGGCGTCTCGGCCAATACCAGGGAGCAGGCCGCTTCGGCGCAATCACGGGGCGCCTCCTATTACAATATCGGCCCGCTGTTTGAAACCAAAACCAAAGCGGGACTCACCGAATTTATCGGGAGCGGGGCGATCAAGAGCTATGCGGCTGCCTCCAGCCTGCCTTTTACCGTAATGGGCGGCATCAAATTCAACCATATCGACGAGTTGACCGCTAACGGCGCCAGAAGGATAGCCGTGGTTACCGCTCTTACCCAGGCAGAGGATATCGCCGAGGAAACCGGG
>JBHEOZ010000085.1:0-7838 GCA_046260555.1 Desulfurivibrionaceae bacterium | reverse complement strand
GTTTTAGTTCCTTGACATTTCCATGTATTTAATTTAATTTCGTCTTTTTTAGTTATTAAACTTTATCCGCATAATTCTTATTGAGATACAGGAGGCCGTTTTGGCTAATCATAAGTCAGCTTTAAAGAGACATCGTCAGAGCGTGGTTCGGCGCAGTCGTAATCGAGCCATCAAATCCGTCCTGAGGACTTCCATCAAGTCGGTTCGGGTCGCCGTTGAGCAGAGCTCCCAGGAAGAGGCTCAGGCCGCGCTCAAGGTAGCAATTCCGATCATCAACCGCGCCGCGAGCAAAGGGACGATCCATAAAAATAACGCTTCCAGAAAGGTTTCCAGATTAACCAGAAGCGTCAACACCATGTCCGAAGTCAGCGCCCAGTAAAGGCTGATCCGGCAGCATGCAGCCCCGGTTTAGAAATCCTTTGCGGTGAGCCTGGAAGATCCGGATCATGAACAATATTTCGGTTGAATTAAAGCCATGCGGGGTATCGCCCCTGCCTGGCTTTTTTTATCTGTGCAAAACCGCCTGCGACCTGTTATTGCAACTATAAAGCTGAGTTGAGTCCCGCAAGGCTGGACTCAAGCGAAACTTATGCCCTGTGGGTATAGCCATGTGCCAACCATCCCGGAATGTATTCAAAGAGCTTGTCGGTGAAGCGGATCTGATCCCGGTTTATCGCGAGATCATCGCCGATCTCGATACCCCCCTTACGGTTTTCGCCAAGGTCGCCGGCGAGGAATCCCGTGCTTTCCTCTTTGAAAGCCTCGAGGGCGGGGAGAAGTGGGGGCGTTACTCCTTTATCGGTTATGATCCCCTGGCCGTTTTCGAGAGTCATGGCGACAAAGTTACGCTGACCCGGAACGGCCGCGAGGAGATTTTGCGGGGCGATCCCCTCGAACTGCTCCGCAAACTGGTGGGTTCCTTTAGAGTCAGCGGTCAAACGGAGTATCTGCCGCGTTTTTTCGGAGGCGCGGTCGGTTTTCTCGGCTACGACATGGTCCGGTTCATGGAAACCCTGCCCACCTATAAGGAGCCGCTGGCCGGTTTTCCGGACAGTTCCTTTATGATCCCGCGGATGGTGTTGATTTACGACAACCTCAAACAGATCCTGACCATCGTCAATTGCGTCGAAATCGACCGGCAAAGAGACATTGCCGACCAGTATCTTGAAGCGACCGCCCGGATCGAAGAGGTTGTGGCGCGGATAGCCGGGCCTGTACCGGCCGAACTGACTGCCCCCGGTCGGACCGGGACCGGCCACCAATTCAGCTCGAATATGAGTGAAGATTCTTTTCGGGGCATGATCGAGAAGGCCAAGGAGTATATTCTCGCCGGCGATATTATTCAGGTCGTGCTCTCCCAGCGCTTTCACACCAGGAGCGAAATTTCGCCGTTCCGTCTTTACCGGGCCCTGCGCCATATCAATCCCAGTCCCTATCTCTTTTATCTGAAACAGGGAGATCTGGTTCAGATCGGCTCCTCGCCCGAAATCCTGGTCCGCCTTGAGCATGACGATATCGAGCTCAGACCCATTGCCGGGACCAGGCGGCGGGGGGCGACCCCGGAAGAGGATCTGGCTCTGGAGAAGGAGCTGCTGGCCGACCCCAAGGAGCGCGCCGAGCATCTGATGCTGGTCGATCTGGGCCGGAACGATGTCGGCCGGGTCTCGGTGCACGGACAGGTCGAGACCCGCGACCTGATGGTCGTTGAGCGTTACAGTCATGTCATGCATATCGTCTCCGGAGTGCATGGCCGCCTGGCCCCCGGCTACGATCAGTTCGATGTGCTGCGCGCCTGTTTCCCGGCCGGAACGGTCAGCGGCGCCCCGAAGATCAGGGCCATGGAGATTATCGAGGAACTGGAACCGGAGAGAAGAGGGCCGTATGCCGGGGCGGTCGGTTATTTCGGGTTTTCCGGCAATATGGATTTCTGCATTACCATCCGCACCTTTATTCAGAAAGGCGCCGATCTCTGGATTCAGGCCGGGGCCGGGGTGGTTGCCGATTCGGATCCGCGGCTCGAATATGAAGAAACCGTCAATAAGTCAATGGGATTGCGCCGGGCCGTGGAACTGGCCGAGAAGTGGCAGGGATGAGCGGGGCTGAGTTAAATGATTGTTATAATTGATAACTACGATTCCTTTACCTACAATATCGTCCAGACCCTGGGCGGTTTCGGTGCCGAGATGAAGATCTTCCGCAACGATCGGATAGATCTTGCCGGGATCGAGGCCCTGGGGCCGGACCGGCTCCTGATTTCTCCCGGCCCGGGCGCCCCCGCCAAGGCCGGAATCTCCGTGGAGGCGATTAAACATTTTGCCGGCCGGATTCCGATTCTCGGGGTCTGCCTGGGCCATCAGGCGGTCGGCGAGGCCTTCGGCGGCCGGACCGTTCGGGCCTCACGGCTGATGCACGGCAAAACCAGCAAGGTCTACCACGACGGCAAAGGGGTTTTCACCGGCCTGCCGGACCCCTTCGCCGCGATGCGCTATCATTCCCTGGTTGTGGAGAAGGACTCGCTGCCCGACTGTCTGGAGATCACGGCCGGAACCGATCAGGACGAATTGATGGGGGTCAGGCATCGGGAGTATTTGATCGAGGGGGTGCAGTTTCATCCGGAATCGATTATGACCCCGGACGGGGTACGGCTGCTGAAGAATTTCATCGATCCCGAATATCCGGAAATGTTTGACCGATAAGAATGAAAAGGGGAGTGTGATATGATCCGGGAAGCTATCTCCAAAGTGGTGACCGGCCACGATCTGAACGAGGAAGAGATGGTCGGGGTGATGAACGAGATCATGAGCGGCGAGTCGTCGCCCGCCCAGATCGGCTCCTTCATTACCGCTTTGCGGATGAAGGGCGAGACCATTGACGAGATTGTCGGAGCGGCCCGGGTCATGCGGGAAAAAGCGGAGAAAGTCGATGCCGGACCGGGCATCGTGGTCGATACCTGCGGCACCGGCGGCGACGGGGTCGGCAGCCTGAACATCTCGACCGCCGTGGCGTTCGTGGCGGCTGAGATGGGCATCCCCGTGGCCAAGCACGGCAACCGCTCCATCACCAGCCACTGCGGTAGCGCCGATGTCCTTGAGGCCCTGGGGGTCAATCTTGACCTTCCCCCCGTTTCTGTCGGCCGGTGTATCCGGGAGGTCGGCATCGGTTTCATGTTCGCGCCGATCATGCACGGCGCCATGAAACATGCCATCGGCCCCCGCCGGGAAATCGGGATCAGGACCGTTTTCAATGTCCTGGGGCCCCTTACCAATCCGGCCGGCGCCAATGTCCAGGTCATGGGGGTTTTCGCTCCGGACCTCACCGGCAGGTTGGCCGCGGTTCTTGGCAGGCTCGGGGCTTTGCGGGCCATGGTGGTATGCGGGGCCGGCAACATGGACGAGTTGACGGTTACCGGCGAGACCAGGGTCGCCGAATGGAGTGAGGGCCGGGTCAGGGAGTACATTGTGAAACCGGAAGAGGTCGGCCTCGCCCGGGCGACAATCGATGATATAAAGGGCAAGGGTGATGCCGCCGCCGCCGCCGCCCATCTCCGGCGGATCCTGGCCGGTGAACAGGGGCCGTGTCTGGATATGGTTCTGCTTAATGCCGGCGCGGCCCTGATGGCGGCCGGCAAGGCCGATGATCTTACGGGAGGCATCGAGTTGGCCCGGGAGACCGTGGCCGGCGGCGCAGCCCTTGTCAAGGTCGACGGCTTGGCGGCCTTTTTGGAAACCTAATCCGGATGGAATAATATGTCGAACATGATTCTCGATCAAATAGTTGCCCGCAAGAAGGAGGAAGTGGCCGAGCTGCTCAACGGCCCAACCGAAGAACCTCCCGAACAGGTCGACCTCCCCCGTGGTTTTCACAAAAGCCTGATCGATTGTGACGGAATAGCGGTAATCGCCGAGGCCAAGAAGGCTTCGCCGTCGAAGGGCATCATCTGTCCGGATTTCGATCCGGTCGCCATCGCCGCCGACTATGAAAAAGGCGGGGCCCAGGCCCTGTCGGTCCTGACCGACGCTGACTTTTTCCAGGGCAGCCTTTCCTACATCCCCGCCGTCCGGGCCGCAGTGAAGCTGCCGGTGCTCCGCAAGGATTTTATTGTTCACGAGGCCCAGATCCGTCAGGCCCGGGAATTCGGGGCCGATGCCATCCTGTTGATCGTCGCCATCCTTGACAATATACAGCTTCGCGATTACCGGATGTTGGCCGAGGAACTGGGCATGGATTGCCTGATCGAGGTCCATGACGAATGGGAAGCGGAACGCGCCCTGGAGGCCGGTTCCGTTTTGATCGGGGTCAATAATCGTGACCTGCGCGATTTCAGCGTCGATCTTGATACCACTCTCAGGGTTAAGAGTATGATTCCCGCCGGGGTGCCGGTGGTCAGCGAGTCGGGAATCAGAAATCATGATGATGTCAAAAAACTGGCCGAGCACGGCATCGCCGCGGTTCTGGTCGGGGAAACCTTGATGCGGGCCGCCGATCGGATTGCGGCCCTGCGGAAACTGGTTGGCCGTTAAGGCATGCTTATACCGCAAGGGCACCCCAAGGGCATTTGCTTCGCGGCACATAAGTTTCGTTGTAACCAATCACTGGATGAGGCGCCCGGTTCGGTCTGTCTCAGCTTTAACAATATCTTGCAGAGGGTTTTGAATGGTTACTCGAACACGGATTAAGGTTTGCGGGATAACTGATTCCGGAGATCTCGCCCATGCCGTGTCGGCGGGAGTTGACGGGGTGGGCTTTATCTTCGCCGAAAAGAGCCCGCGACGGGTTGAGCCCGAAAAGGCCAGGGAGCTGATCCGGAAGGTGCCGCCTTTTGTCGATGCGGTCGGGGTATTCGTCAACGAGGATCCCGATGTGGTCACTGACATCATCAAGTATTGCGGCTTGACCATGGTCCAGCTCCACGGCCAGGAGAATGTCGATTACTGCCGGCTCATGCCGGTAAGGATCATGAAATCCTTCGCGGTTAAAGACGATATCGACGGCTCGAAAATGGCTGCTTATGCCGGGGAGGTGGCGGGCTTTCTCCTCGACACCTACGATCAGGCAATGGCGGGCGGGACGGGCCGGGCTTTCGATTGGAATCTGGTTGCCGGTCTGCGTATCCCGGGGCCGGTTCTGCTGGCCGGAGGACTTGGGCCGGATAATGTCGGCGAGGCGATCGGCGCCGCCCGCCCCTATGGGGTGGATGTAAACTCCGGGGTGGAAAAATCGCCGGGCCGCAAGGATCATGCGATGCTCACCGCGTTGGTCGAGGCGGTTCGCCTGGCCGACCTGCAAACTTCCTGACCTATTCGAGCAGGCGTGCCGAGGCTTCGCGGGACTCTGTGTCCCCTTGGTTAGCCCCTGTTTACCTTCCTGATTAACTTTCCCAGCCCGACACCCGTGGATCGACGGCAGAGCCTGCCGGAACCCTTGCGGGCAAGGGTTCCAGCCCTGAAAACGCTAGTCTTGCCGGTGGTCGGTTACCCCGGGTTTTTTTATTCGGACTGCTGATCCAGGTCGATGATGACTACTTCCTCGCCGGCCTGGCCGATAGAGAGGGCCAGTCTGAGGTGCCGGACGGAATCTGCCTCGCTGCCGGAAGTGCCTGGGAAAAACAGGGTGCCGTAAGCAATGTGGCCCGGTTCAATCGGCTTGTTTTGCAGGGTCTTTTCGGCCAGGTCGTCCCTGATCTTCTTGTTGCTCCGGCCGGCGGCTTCAGCTCCGCCGGCAATGGCGCCCCCGGCGGCGCCGATAGCCGCGCCCTTGCCCATGGTCTCGCCGACATTTTCGCCGGTGACGATGCCGATGGCAAGCCCAGCCACCGCCCCGGCAGCGCCCATCAAAATAGACGGGGTTGCCGCCCCTTTGGCGCTTTCGCCGATCTTTACGTATTTGCTGGTTCGTTCGTAGGTCTTTTGACGGGACAAGATGGGCCAGGCATTGTTGTTTTTGTCGACCAGGAAGGTTTGGCCGGGGTTGATCCTGGCCGGCCTGCCGCTCTCATTCTGAAAAGTAAGCTGAACCGGCAGCAGGCCCGCCTTGCGGATGTCGAAGCCATAGGCGTCGGCGGCCGCATCCCGGTCGACATAGGCGGTGGCCGCGACCTTCAGCCCCTTCACATCGACCATGTTAGGCGATGAATCGGGTAGTCTTATCGGAGCTACCCGGTCGCCGTACGAGCAGGACGCAATGATGCTGACACTTAATAGGAGCGTGAGCAGCCGGCCGGAGGTTTGTCGTTTTGATTTCATCCGTCCCATTGTGAAGAGGATCTCCCTTGCGATTGTTTCATTAACGGGGGCTTCCTGCTCTCTCCTGACCTACTCGCTTTTGATCACGACAAATCTGGTGTGTTCGCCCCTTCTGGTAAGCAGGAGAATCCTTTCACCAGGTTCAATCTTGCTGATGATTTCCTTGAAATCCTCGACGCTTTCCACCGGTTTCTGGTTTACTTCCAGGATGATTTCCCCGCGCTGGATGCCGGCCGCGGCGGCAGGGGAGCCGTTATTCACATTTGAAATTATCAGTCCCTTCTTATCTTCGATTCCAAGGGAATTAGCCAATTCCGGGGTCAACTCCTGGACGGTCAGACCGAGTTTGTTTGCGCTGCTATCCTCCGAAATCCCGGGGACGCCAACCATCCCTTCTTCCAATTCACCGATGGTTACCTCTATCGTTCTTTTCTTGCCATCGCGGATAACCGTTAATTCCGCCTTGGTGCCGACCGGAGTCAGGGCAACCTTCGAGGGCAGGGAGGCCATTTTGATAATTTCCTCACCCATGAACTTGACGATGACATCGCCCTGCTTGATTCCGGCTTTATCCGCGGGGCTGCCTTTCATTACTTCACCGACCAGGGCTCCGCCGGGACGCTCCAGTCCGAATTTTTCGGCCAGATCGGCGGTAACATGCTGGATCATCACTCCGAGCCAGCCGCGGGTCACCGAGCCATGCTCCTGGAGTTGAGTGACTACGTTTTTCACCATATTGACCGGAGTGGCGAAACCGAGTCCGATGTTGCCGCCGCTGCGGCTGAAGATAACCGAGTTGATTCCGACCAGTTCGCCGTCAAGATTGAAAAGCGGCCCCCCGGAATTGCCCATGTTGATCGAGGCGTCGGTCTGGATAAAATTTTCGTAAGGCCCGCTTCCGAAGGACCGGCCCTTGCCGCTGACGATCCCGGCGGTAACCGTGTTTTCAAAACCGTATGGATTGCCGATGGCAACCACCCATTCCCCGACCCTGATCTTGTCGGAGTCGCCGAATTTGACGTAGGTCAAAACGCTTTCCGGTTCAATTTTGATCAGGGCCACATCGGTTTTCGGATCCCGGCCGATGACTTCGGCATCGTATTCTTCATGGGTGGTAAGGCGTACCTTGATCTCTTCCGCCCCTTCGACCACATGGTTGTTGGTAACGATGTAGCCATCCGCCGAGATGATCACCCCGGACCCCAGGCTCTGCGCTTTGTGTTCGGGCATTTCCTCGGGCATCGGCATATCGAAAAATTTTTTCAGGAGATCGGGAATCTCCTGGTCGTCGAATTGCGGAATTCCCCGATGGGGGCTGGCTTTGACAGTCTTGGTTGAATAGAGATTGACTACCGAGGGGCCCATTTCCTCTACCAGATCGGCTATATTGGTCGGGCCCCCGGCGGCCATGACCAGGCCCGGTGCTCCAACCAGAAAAATAGTTACCACGATTTTCAGGGCGGAAAGGTTAAGAAATCTTTTCATGATATGACTCTCCTGTTATTTGAATAAAAGATTTAGTTTTAGGAGCCGTCAGGAAATAACATGGCCATTTTCGAGCCTTCTTATACGGCTCCTTATGCCGTCTTGGCGTAC
>JBHEOZ010000084.1:0-7873 GCA_046260555.1 Desulfurivibrionaceae bacterium | reverse complement strand
GCATTACCAAGCTCGGCGATCTGAAGGGCAAGACCATGATCTTCGGTCCGATGCTGGCCCCCACCGGTTTCATGGCCCAGGTCGACCTTTTGCAGCAGGCCGGCGTGGATCCGGAACAGGATCTGGCCTTCTACACGATTCCTCCGGGCTCATTCAAGCACGAGAAGGTGATCTACGGGGTGTTTTTCAACAAATACGACGCCGGTTCGATCCCGATCGACGATCTGGAAATCATGGTGGCCGACAACCGGGTCGCCATGGAGGATTTCAATATAATCGCCAAAAACGAAGCCATCCCCTATTGTAACTTCGCGGTAACCCAGAGAATCGACGAATCCCTGGCCCGCAAATTCAAGGAAGTGGTCCTGGCGATTAGCGAGGACGACAAGGTGGAGATAGACGGCGAGACCATCAAGGTACTTGACCGGGCCCTGGTCTCCGGTTTTGTCGACATCAACGACGGAGACTTCGATATCGTCCGGGAAATGGCCAAACGAACCAATATGCCGCCTTATCAGAAGTATTGAGAGATCCCGACTGAATTCGGCTGAAAGCTGTCGATACTTATCAAACTTGATGGCAATCAGAAAAAAATACTGATATAGATGGATCTCCAGACAGTGCGATAAATTGATAAATGGTAAGCGATCACAGGGTACCGAATCTGCTGTGTTATCGGCCTGCTCATGTACAAACAGTACACTTCGCAGGCCGATGCCTTGCATCTCCGGCACCCTGTAATCGCTTACCGGCTGGGAGATTGGCCGAACCGTGGCGCCTTATCCCGTGATTGGTTACGATAAATGATCAATAGCCGTAATACGGTGTCGAATAAAACGGCAAGGAGTTGATTCGCGATGAAGAATATTTTACTGGTGGAAAACAGTCCCGAGCTGTTAGAGACCATAAAATCGGCATTCAAGAAGTATGAATCGCGGTTAAAACTGATTGTGGCGGAGAATGGCGAGGAGGCCGTCAAAACCATTGAAGAAACGGCAATCTCCGCTCTGATCACCGATCTTTACGTGCCGGAGGTGGATTTTCCGGAACTCCTGGCCTGCCTGAGCCGCCGGCAAGCCGATACCCCGATTATCATGACCTCCTTCGGCAGCCCCGAATTAACCGATATCCTGACCGACCTCAATATCCATCATGCCCTGCGAAACCCCTTCAAAACCAATGAATTATTAAAAGCGGTCTCCGAGGCGATCGGCAAGACCAGGCAGGATGAGTCCCTTACAGGTTTCGCCCTGAACGGTTACCTGCGAATCCTTCAGGAGGAGCAGAAAACCTGCGCCCTGGAAGTGATCAATCAGGAGAGCGGGCGGGGCTCGTTTTATTTTATCGACGGTGAGCTTTACGATGCCGAATACGATGGTCTCCAGGGAGAAGAGGCGGCCATAACCATCCTGGGCTGGCGGAAAATTTCCTTGAACCTGAAGGAACTGGATAGCGAGGATATTCCCGCTCGGATCGATACAGACTTGAAGACCCTGATCGCCAAGGCCGGGAATTCGCGGAAGGAGGCGGTGCCGGACCCGGAAAAACAAAGTTCCCAAAGCAAGGAAAAAGATCCGAAGAAGCTTATAGAGCAGGCCATCGGCCAGGCTAAAGCGGGACGCGGGAGTCCGGCCTATAAGATTCTGGCAATGCTTCTGAAGAGCAATCCCAAAATCAGCCTGGCGTGGTTATGGCTGTCGCGAACCTCCGAGAATCTGAAGACGATCGATGTATCCTTGAAGAACGCGGCGAAGATCGCCCCCGAAAGCGCGGAGATCAAAGAAGATATCGAAAAATTAAAGAGCGCGGTAAACGCCGGGTGCGGCGAAGCCGACAGCCTCAAGCACTGTCCTTTCTGCTGGGCCCCGGTCATCCCGGACAAAACTTCCTGCCATTACTGTAACGCCCATATCAATATCCACGAGGACTTCTTCCATTTGATGTTCTTCAGTTCTAATAAAGAACCGAATCTCCAGATAGTCGAGAATTCCTTTAAACGCTTTAACAAGGCAAAAGCCAAAGAGCCGGATAACCCGCATCCCTGTTTTTTCCTGGCCATGGCCCATATCAACCTTAACCAGTGGAAAGAAGCCCTGCTCGAACTCGAACAGACCAGAGAGATCGGCTCGGAAAATCCCTACCAAAAACAGCTTGAAATACTGACTGACTTTAACGCCGATCTGGAATCATTTTACATCGATGAAGACGAACAACCGGAAAAGTAAAGAAAACCATGGCGGCTATCGGGCAGTTTGCCGTTTTCGCCCCCCCATGGATTCAGTCTGGATTTGGCAGTTATCACACCTTCACCAGATCGAGGGGCTCGGCGATCCCCAGTTGTTCGTGGGCCATGGCCAGATAGCCTATCCCTCGCCAATCCCGTTCCAGCAGGCCGGAACCGTAAGCGTCGATTGCGACCGGGTCCCATGACGCCGCCAGTTTGCGGTGGGGCGGATTGCAGGTCGGTCCCCAGAGGTGGGCCTCCTGCATGCCCACCGTCGCGTCGAGAACCGTGAAATCTGGGGTCCGGTAGCGGTTGAGGTCGAAAACCGCCGCCTGGATATCTTCATGGAACGAGGCCTTTTTCCAGTGGCCGCCCTGTTCGTAATAGGCCGGAGGCGCGCAGCCCATCATGTTCTTCATGGTCATGGTCACCCCGGCCAGGCTGTGGGCCTTCAAGACCGGGACCGAAATGAGGAACGACTCGAAAACGATTTCGGGCAGATGCATCTCCGGCCAGCGACGGCAGGCCGGATTCCGCATGGTTCGGAGCGGCTCTTCGTTCAGATCGATCAATTCGACCCCAAGGCGTTCGGCCATCTCGACATAACCCTGCTCCCGGAAGGGATGGAAGGTGTCGTAGTCCCGCGAGCCGGTGCCCTCGCCGACGATGATCCTGAGCCCGCTGTTGCGCTGCCGCAGATATTCAACGATGGCCTCGATCAGGCCTACCGGGGTGGTGATCGGCGGTTCGCGGTTTTCAACAAGGTTGGGCTTAAGCAGCACCCGGTCCTTATCGCCTAGGGCCGCGTGCAGCCCGGCCCCGTCCAGGAGCCGGCGGACGCTGTTCCGCCAATCCGAAAATTCAGCCACAAATACAGTTCCGCGGTCACTCATAAATATTTCCCCGTTGAATCAGGATTCGTCAGTGGTTACCCTCTTTCGAGAAGAGGTGGCTAACATCCTTGATCTATGTTACAAGTTCTCCCCTTTCAACCTACTAAACCTTCATTATAATAATGCGATGATAACGATCAACAAATTAAGCCTGCAATACGGCGAAAAACATATTTTCAAGGAAGTTTCGGGCCGGATCAACAACCAGGACCGGATCGGCCTGGTCGGGGTCAACGGCACCGGCAAGTCGACCCTGCTCAAGATGATTGCCGGGGAGATCGAGACCGATCCCGGCGTCATCACCAGATCCAAGAACGACACGATCGGCTATCTCCCCCAGGAGGTGGCCTCGCTGCCGGCAGACCGCACCCTTTATCAGGAGGCCGAATCGGCCTTCGGCGACACCCTCAATCTGCAAAAAGAGGTCAACCGGATCAATCACAAACTGGCGGTCTGCCCCCCGGATTCTCCCGAGATAGCCTCTCTTCTAGAACAGCAGGGAGAATTACAGCATCAGCTGGAGCAGGCCGATATCTTCACCATGAGTTCCCGGATCGAAAAGGTCCTGCATGGTCTCGGTTTCACTCCGGCCGATATGGATCGTTATTGCAACACCTTCAGCGGCGGCTGGATCATGCGGTTGATGCTGGCCAAGTTGCTGCTGGCCCAACCCGCCTTTCTCCTGCTTGACGAGCCGACCAACCATCTCGACATTGAATCCCTGACCTGGCTTGAGGACTTCCTGGCCGGTTACGGCGGCGGCCTGGTCATCATCTCTCACGATCGCGCCTTCCTCGACTCGCTGACCACCACTACCTGGGAGCTGAGTCTGGGCAAGCTGACCGCCTACAAGGGCAACTACAGCAAATATCTGGTCGAAAAAGAGATCCGGATGGAGGTCCAGCGGGCCGCCTACGACAATCAGCAGGCCATGATCCAGCAGACCAGGAAATTCGTGGATAAATTCCGTGCCAAATCGACCAAGGCGAGCCAGGTCCAGAGCCGGGTCAAGCAGCTCGAAAAGATGGACATCATCGAGATTGAAGACACCGAGTCCAAGGTCTCCTTCCGCTTCCCGCCCGCCGCACCGAGCGGCAGGCTGGCAATCGCGGCCGAAGGGGTAACCAAAAGCTACGACGACAAACCCGTCTTTGCCGATCTCTCCTTCGAATTGCACCGGGGTGAAAAGATGGGAATCGTCGGGGTTAACGGCGCCGGTAAATCGACCCTGGTCAAACTCCTGGCCGGACTTAACGACAAGGACAGTGGCAAAATCAGCACCGGTCATAACGTCAAGATATCCTACTTCGGTCAGCATCAGGCCCAGGAACTGCCCCAGGATTTCACCGTCATGGAAGTGATGTCCTCGGTCAACTCCGGAATGACGGTCACTCAGATCCGCTCCCTGCTGGGCGCCTTTCTGTTCCGCGGCGACGAGGTCGATAAAAAGGTCTCGGTGCTGTCGGGCGGTGAAAAAAGCAGGCTCGCCCTGGCCCGGATGATCTCCTCCCCGGCCAATCTTCTGATCATGGACGAGCCGACCAACCATCTCGACATGCCCTCCCAGGACATCCTCCTGGAGGCGCTGATCCAGTACAACGGCTCAATCATCGTGGTTTCCCATAACCGCTATTTCGTCGACAGTTTCGTCAACAAGGTTCTCGAAATCAAGAACGGTCGGGCGACCATCTTCGACGGCAATATCAGCTACTATCTCGAAAAAACCCGGGCCCAGCGGCAAAGCGATGCGGCAAAAGAGAAGGAAGCCGAGATCATCGAAGATGCCCCGGACACCAAAAAGCTTCACGGCAAGGATGCCCGCAAGGCCCAGGCCAAGCTGCGCGAGGAAAGAAACCGGCTGCTCGGACCATTAAAGAAAGATGCCGCCGGCTACGAAAAAGAGGTGGAAAAGCTCGAGAAACGCAAAAAAGAGCTGGAAAGCATCCTGGCCGATCCAGAGCTGTACAATGATCAAAAAGCCTTCACCGAGAAAAGCAAGGAGTACAGCGCCGTAGAGCAAAAACTGTAAAAGGCTTTCGCTGTATGGGAGGAAACCCTGACCAGAATCGAGGAAACCGACGCGGATATTTCTGACTCTTAATGGGAATAGGTTTTTCCCTATTGCCCGGTGGCCATGATAATTTCAGAAGGATTGCCGAACAGGTACAAAAGATGTTAAAGGTGAGTTGAGTCCCGCAAGGCGGGACTCGTACGAAACTTATGCCCCGTGGGTATAAGAGAATCTATTGAATAATATCCGGGCGGCCGCCGGCCGGAAACATTTGGGATAAAGGTCCGTTAGGGACCCGGTGCAGATGGATACCATTGATATCAAATATATCTTCAAATTTTCCGATGGCCGCCGGGAAGATATTGAACTCCGACTCGATCCCCACACCCTTGATGTAGTCAATAGATCCCTGGGAAACCCGCCGGAATGGGTCGGACTCGACTACTGCCGTTGCCCCCACTGCCCATGCGATGCGCATGACACCCCATATTGCCCGGTGGCCTTGAGCCTTGTCGATATCGTCAAACGGTTCGGCAATGTCATCTCCCATGAGCCGCTCGACCTGAAAGTGGTTACGGCGGACCGGATCATATCGCAGCATATTCCGGCCCAGAAAGGGATAAGTTCTCTGCTGGGCCTGCTGATCTCGACCAGCGGCTGTCCCTGTACCGATTTTTTCAAACCGATGGCCCGTTTTCATCTGCCGCTCTCCTGCGAGGAAGAGACGGTGTTCCGGGCCAGCGGCATGTATCTGCTGGCCCAGTATTTCCGGAAAAGAGAGGGCAGGAAGGAGGATCTCGAACTACAGGGTCTGGCCAAAATTTATGACGATATGCATATACTTAACGTCAGCGTTGCCAGGCGGCTACGGCATGCAACCCAGAAAGATTCCTCGATCAATGCCATGACCGTCCTCGATGTTTTCACCCACACTTTTCAGTATGTTATCGAAGATGAACTGGCGGATTTGCGCCAGCTCTTTCTGCCCTATTTCACCGAGTCCTACCAGAAGCTCCTGGATGATCTTTAGTGATTGAGAGATGATCACGACCATCCCGAAACAGACCCTGCCGCTTTCTTTAACTGCTTACCCATAACTGTTCAGGCGATGCTGATCTTCGCTTCCCTGTCTCCCACCAGAGGCAGAATCTTCTCCACCTCGAAGTAGACCAGATGTTTCGGCCCCTTGGCCTTTTCCTCTGCCTGAGTCAGATGCCGCCGGGTCATCGCGGCCAGGAGTTCGGGATCGTCGTCTTCACCGCTCTTTTTAAGATAAAGCCTTACTCCGGCAAGCGAGTTCCGATCTTCCATAAACAGGTATGCCGCGTAGGGATTTGTCTGGAGATTGGCATAGGTCAGGTGTTCACGGGTGATAAAAGCAAGGTGGTTGTCGTTTCTGACCACGGGAGTTGAGTAAATGGCCGTCGTAACCCGTCCCTCGGCATCGGCGGAGGACAAGACACCACGTCCCCTGGTTTTGGTAAAATACTCCTTAAGATTCATTTTTTTCTCCTGATTGTTGCCGGCGGATAAGACGTTCGGGATCGTATCCTTGTTTTTTCAGGCCCGCGGTTATTTGACTATAAAGTTCCGCGGACATATCGGGGCTTCTCGAAAGAATCCATAGATATTTGCGGTCGGGATGACCGACCACGGCATATTGGTAATCATCGCCCAGACCGATTATCCAGTAATCCCCGGAAAAAGGCCAAAAAAAGGTGACTTTGAGCCGGGCATTACTGTCTGGATCGACGACCCGGGCCCGGCCCTTGACCGAGCGCAGGACGCTCTGATATTCCCGGTCATAACATTCATTCAACACTTCAACCTTGCCGTTCGGCAGCAGGGTATAGGTGGCCTTGCTGGCCGGGCAGCCGCGCTGGAAGCGGTTGGGATAGCGGGCTATCTCGTACCACTCCCCGGCATATCTTTCCAGATCCACCCATTCAACGGTCTCAAGTGGAGCCTGGCCGGTATCATCACCGCCAACACAGCCGCAGATCATCAACCCCGCCACAATCATAAAAAAAGTGATGCCGGACATTATCTTTTCCCGGGAATTCATTATCATATCTATAATGATGATATACGAGATCGCCTTGGGAGTTCGATGAATTTTAAAATCAATTTTTCTTTGGAATTTTTTTTGGGCTAGATCTCAGAGCAATATACACCGACGCCAACTTCAGAATTCCGGCCAAGGCCGGCATAAAGTCTGGGGAAGAAACGCGAACAAATGGCCCAGGCGGGGGCCGGAAGCAAAAACGACGCAAGGATGCAAAAATCCGCGGAAAGAGTAAAAAGACCCCTGCCCCGCTGGGGCAACCCAGAGTAATTCTGGTGCTGCCTCAGTTAATTCAGATTAAATTACAACGACAGCCGCTCAGCCTCTTTCTGCTTTCTTATTTCGCAGGCTTTCTCAAAGGCTTTTTTCTTACCGTGCTTGGCAACGGATACGGATGTTTTACCCTGGCGGCCATCTTCCTTGATCCAGCTAACTTCATAGCGGCCAAGTTTTTCGTTCAACCGCACACCCACCACCCCGGTCGGAGTGTTGCTGACAGTAACTACATGCCTGTCAGTTCTGGGCTTGCCTATTTTCTTCTCGGTATCGTTTCTCCATGATATAGCCGAGAGTAAGGCAGAGTCTTTTCCGCCGCATTTCTTGTCGGAGAAAAATTTACTGTGGGTCTTTCCAAGATATCGGACTCTAACATACCAGCCATGGGTTCGTTTGGATTCTTG
>JBHEOZ010000083.1:0-7927 GCA_046260555.1 Desulfurivibrionaceae bacterium | reverse complement strand
GTACGCTGCAATGACGAGACAATTCGCGGCAACGCGGGAGCTGGCGACTTTTTGCGACGCCATCATCTTTTAAGCAGCCGGCGCAGTTCCGCCAGGGATCTGGTGTTCACCACATCATCGGCCGCGAGCCAGCCGCGCCTGGCCTGGCCGACTCCGAAACGCATATAGTTAAGATTAGTCCCCCAGTGGGCGTCGGTCGAGATCACCACGCCCACCCCGATCTCCTTTGCGCTTTTCAACTGAATATCGGTCAGATCCATCCGTTCAGGCTGAGAGTTCAGTTCCATAAAAACCCCACGCTCCTTGGCCGCCCGCATCAGCCTTTCCATATCGACCTCGTAAGCCTGGCGCTTGCCGAGCATCCGCCCGGTGGGATGGGCCAGGATATTGAAATAACGGTTATCCATCGCCCTGATGATTCGTTCGGTCTGCTCGTCACCCGCCAGATTGAATTTGGAATGCACCGAACCGACCACGATGTCCAGGTCCCGGAGAATCCCGTCGGGAAGATCGAGGGAGCCGTCCTTGAGAATATCCACCTCGATGCCTTTAAGAAGGGTGATGCCGGAAAGTTTTTCGTTTAAGGCGTCGATCCGCTCCATCTCTTCCCGCAGCCTGCTTTCATCCAAGCCATTGGCCACGGTAACGCGCCTGGAGTGGTCGGTTACGGCCAGATATTCGTAATCAAGCTCCTTTGCCGCCCGCGCCATTTCCTCGATAGTGTTTTTCCCGTCGGTGGCAACGGTATGGGAATGGAGATCGCCCTTTATGTCGGCGAGGGTGATGAGCTCCGGCAGTTCGTTATTCCGGGCGGCCTCGATTTCGCCGCGGTCTTCCCGGAGTTCCGGTTCGATATAAGGCAGATCGACCTTGGCGTAAACCTCCCGTTCCGTGGCGCCGGCCACCTTTTTCTTACCCCTGTACACCCCGTATTCGTTGATCTTCAAGCCCCTGGAGAGCCCGATTTTCCGGACCGCGATATTATGGGCCTTGGAGCCGGTGAAGTAATGGAGGGCCGCGCCGTAGCTCGCCCCGGGCAGCACCCGCAGGTCGACCTGCAGCCCGGAGCGCAGCACCACGGTAGAACGGGTATCGCCCCTGGAGATTACCCTTGCCACTTCTTCGTAAGCGGCGAACCTCTCCATCACCGGCGAATCCCTGCTACAGGCAACAAGAATGTCCAGATCCCCCACGGTCTCCCGGCGTCTTCGGTAACTGCCCGCCACGGTTACCTTTTTCACCCCTTCGACCTTCCTGAGATAGTCCCGGTAGGACTCGGCGGACGGTTCGGCCTCGGCCAGCAATATCCTGCCCCTGCCCTCCTTGGCCCGGCCCAGGTCCTCCAGAATCTTCAGTTCGGTCTTCCGGCCGAAACCGGAGAGCTCCCTGACTTTACCTGCCTCGGCGGCCTTTTTCAGCCCTTTCCGATCGGTAATGCCGAGTTCCTTGTGCAGGATGGCGACGCGTTTAGGACCAAGCCCTTCCACATCGAGGAGCGTCGTCAGCTCCCCGCTGATCCCTTTTTCTAATTCCTCCAGGAGGGGAAGGGCGCCGGTTTCAACAATGGTTTTGATCTTGCCCGCCAGATCCTTGCCGATCCCGGCCAGCGAGGTGAGGTCCTCGTTTTCCGCAATCAGATCCGCGACCTCGCGGCCCATGCTCGAGACGGTCCGCGCCGCGTTGCGGTAGGCCCGCACCCTGAATGGATTGGCATCCTCGATCTCCAATAGATCGCCGATCTTCTCGAAAATCTTGGCGATGTCGACATTATGAACCGGCAAATTTTCGCCTATCCCTGATTGCCGGACACCAATTCGCGCCGGATCCGGTTTTTTTATTCCAGCTTGAAGGTTACTTTCATATGGACCCGATAGACCCTGATCCGGTTTTCTTCAACCAGGGCTTCCTGATCCTTGACCCAGACGCTTTTGACATTCTTGATTGTCGAGGTCGCCCGTTGGATACCGATTTCAATTGCATCGTCAAAGCTTTTCTCCGAATCGGCACTTAATTCCACAATTTTTGCAACCGATGTCATTTTTCTCTCCTCACGGTTAAGAGGCGCGGAGCCGCCATCCGGGATGTGCTTTCGTAAATTCCGCCACTGCCCGGGGCTGCAAAAAAAATTCCCGAATTGTCTTACCGGAGAGGATAATGTCCGCTGCCCACGGGGCGGAAGAGGTCTTGGAGCCCGACCGAAACGGAAAATCACGCGCTGATTGTCCTACCGCATAAGACCCTGTCCCATCGGGCAGGAATAGGACAAAGTTTTTCCAAGGCCTGAAAGCAGGCCGGTGGCTGACCACCCACTCGATGCAAAGCGATATCGCGGCATGAATATTGCTGGAATAATCGGTAAACCATGAACATCGATGGGCGCCGCAGGAGCGTAAAGACGGCCAACTCGGGCAGGGGCGAATCCGTTACCCGATGCGGATTTCCGGAGCATAATTTCAGTTAGACAAAAGGGTTCAGCCAATGACGATTCCGGGACACAGATACATCGAAGGCTTGATTGAAAAAAAATCCAACTACTGCATCTCCATTTACCTGCCGGTCCATCGGCGGGGAGATACCCAGGATTCACTCCGCTATAAAAATCTGGCGGGCCGAGCCGAAAAAATGCTCGTCGAAAAAGGCATGCGCCCGGCCGTCGCCGCCGAATATCTGGCCCCGGAATATGAACTGGCCCGGGATAGCTCTTATTGGAAAAATCTCGGGAGCGACGGCCTGGCCGTTTTCCTCTGCGACGGGATGCGGGACCGGCTCTCTCTGCCTAGGAGTTTCATCGAATCGGTGGGCGTGGCCAGGCGATTTATGGTTAAGCCGCTGATTCCCCTGTTCACCGGCGACGGCCGGTTTTTTATCCTGGCCCTCGATAAGAACCAAACCAGACTTTTTATGGCGAGCCGTTTCACCGCCACCGAAGTCAGCCTGCCCGAGGGGGCGCTGACAAGTCTTGCGGACACGCTCAAATACGACGACCCCCAGAGTCAATTGCAGTATCACACCGGTTCCGCCGGCACCGGCGCCGCCGGCGGCAGAAGGGATGCAATGTACCACGGCCAGGGGGTGGGCATTGACGAAGATCACCAAAATACCAGCCGGTTTTTTCAAGAGCTCGATAAATATCTTTATCCGGTTTTCTATGAGGAGAATATCCCGGTGGTGGTGGCCGGAGTCGAATCCCTGCCGCCCCTTTACAGGGAAGCGGATTCATCCGGACTGCTAATCCCGGAAAGCATTAATACCAATCCCGAAGTTCTGAACCAGAAAGAGCTCCACGACCGAGGCTGGCAGCTGGTGGCGCCGCTCTTTGCCGAAAAGGAAAAAGCGGCCCGGGAAAAGTTTCTGGAACTGCATGGCACCGGCCGGGCCATTACCGATCTTGGCGAAATCGTCGCGGCCGGCGATGATGGCCGGATCGAAACTCTTTTTACCAGCGAAGAAGCCGAAGAATGGGGGGTTTACGATCCCGGCAACCGCCGGGTGGAGTTCACCGGCAAACAGCTCCCCGAGGCCGTGGACCTGTTTGATCTCGCCGTGGCCCGGACCCTGAGCAACCGCGGCACGGTTTATGTCAGAAAAGAGGAGGAAATGGTGGTTGAGGGGAAAATCGCCGCGATTCTGCGTTATTGACCGACGCGGCAGAGCCGGGAGGCGCTCTCATGTTCCTGTTAGCCCAGTCATACATGGCCCAGGAGATCAAACCAGGTCTGCCGGCATATTCGGCGGGCGCTCCAGCCGACCGCCCATCTCCGTTAGCGGCCGGCATCCTCTTTCCCTGTTTTTTTGCCCAGCCGGGCCACTTCGTCGCGGAGGCCGTTTCTGATTCTGTCCCGGCCGCCCTCCTCCATGCGTCCCTCCCCGAGCTTGTCCCGGGAGAGCGGTTTGCCGAAAACCACGGTTATCTTGCGGAACCTGGGGAATCGGGCTCCCCTGGGCAGGGCTTCATAGGTGCCGTCGATATAAACGGGCACCACCTCAACATCGTGGTGTTCGAGGAGCAGAGCGATGCCGGCTTTGAATTCCTGAAGAGTGCCGTCGGGCGACCGGCCTCCCTCGGGGAACCAGATGAGGTTCTTTTTCCGGTTCAGCACGGCGGAGCCGAAGGCGAGACTGGACGATACGGCATGCTGGTAGTCAATCGGCACCGCTTGGGCGAGACGGCTGACAAACCGGAAAAGAGGGTTCCGGAAGGCGATCCCGGTCCAGCCCGCGAAAAAGGTGCGGCTGAGGACGGGATAGGGAATTGCGGCGGTAATGATCAGCGGGTCCAGGAAACTCAGGTGGTTGGGGGCGATCAGATATCGGCCGCTCCCGGGCAGGTTCTCCCTGCCGACAACCTCCAGTCTGAACAGGATTTTCATGAGCAGCCGATTGAGGTAATACATGCCGCGCCGCATCAGTGACATGACCGGGCCGAGGGATTGGAGCCAGCGCTTCTGCTCGTCGTCAAGCACCGCTTCCGGATCCCTGAGCGGCCGTTCCGGACTCACCCCGCTGCCGGATTGCGCCTGCCGCCCCACCTCCTCCAGAAGGTCGCGGACCGTTTCGATGTTGCCGATGGCCTCCTCGCCAAGCTCGATTCCGGTGCGCTGCTGCACTTCCAGGGAAACATCCAGCCATTCCAGGGAGTCGATGCCCAGATCGAATCTCGGACTGCTGTCCGGAGTAAGTTTCCGATCGGTGTACTTCCGGCTGAGCCAGTTCCAGATCTCCTTGGCATTTCTATCCTCCAGGAGAGCCTGGTCCCGGTCCGACATTTCGGCCAGGGGGAGCGCCCCCCCGCCGCCGCCCTCCTCCTCTTTTTCTTTTTTGGCCTGCCGGTAGCGCTCCTCGAGAAGATGTCTCCGGATCTTGCCGAGCCTGGTTCGCGGCAGGGATTGCCTGGTGATCACATATTCGTCCAGAGCCTTGTAACTCGGCAGGCCTCCGGATTTTTCGGCAACGGCCCGACGGACGATCTCTTCGATGCCGCTCTCGCCTTGCTCGGTCATTTTGAGGTCGGGCACGATTATGCCGGTCAGTCTCCCCTTGTTCAGAAAGACGCCGATCTCCCGGATGGCGGGGTGCGCCCCATAAATTTCCTCGATTTCATCGGGCTGCAGATTTTCGCCGCTCTCGGTGACCATCAAGGTTTTGGTGCGGCCGCGCAGATATAAAAAACCTTCCTGGTCAAGAAGGCCGATGTCGCCGGTGCGGTACCAGCCCTCTTCCGTAAAGGCCTCCCTGGTTTTTTCCGGCAGGTGCAGGTAGCCGCCGAAGACATTCGGCCCCCTGACCAGGACTTCTCCGGTTTTTTCAGCGGAAATCCCGGAAGCCGCCGGCGATGTCGGGGAGTCCGCCGCCTCGGCAATCGAGATCTCTACCCCCTTGATCGCTTTTCCGGCACTTCCCAGTCTACCGCTGCCCGGCAGGTTGACGGTCAAGATCGGCGAGGTTTCAGTAAGCCCGTAACCCACGGCGACCTGCCAGCCCAGCCCTTCGAGATTACGGCCCAGCTGCTCGTCAAGGGCGGAGCCGCCGGAAGCCAGAAGCCGCAGAGATGAGCCGAACTGGTGGTGGATAAAAGCAAAGAGGCGGCGTCCGGCCAGGAGCCCGAATCGGCGGCGCAAGAGCTTGGATAACCCCAGGAGTCCATCGAATGCCAAAGCGGCGATCCGGCCCCGCTCGGTAATCCTTGAGCGGATCCCGTCATAAAGGGTTCGGTACAGGCGCGGCACGCCGATGATAATTGTCGCCCCGCCTTCCGCCACGGCCCTGATGATCGCCCGGCCGGTCAGCGAATCGGGGAAGATCAGCGGCAGCCCCATGGCCAGGGGGGTCAGCATGCCCACCACAAAAGGATAGACATGGTGCAGGGGCAGGGGCAGCAGAACCCGGTCACCGGCGATGATAAACGCCGTTTGCACAATCGCCTCGGGCTGGCTGACCAGATTGGCATGGCTGAGGGGCACCCCCTTGGGCGCCCCCGTGGTCCCGGATGTATAAAAGAGCACGGCCGTCTGATCCGGGGCGACTCCGGGGGGATCTTCCGGTTCGACGGCCGCGGCCGCGAACCAGCCCTCTTCGCCCTCGTTGATATCGAGCCGGTAGATCCGGGGCTTTTCCGGCAAATCCAGAGCAATGATCTTCTCGGCGGTCTCCCCGTCGGCAAAGATCACCCCGGCTCCGCTGTCCCGGAAAATATGTTCAAGAGTCTCCCCGTCCGCCTGCTGATCAACGGGGAGGAGGACGTGGCCCGAATAGATCACGGCCAGAGCGGCAATAACCCAGGCCGGACTGTTGCCGCCGCAGAGAGCGACGGTTTCGTCTTCCTGCTTGATGGTCTTAACCAGTCCCGAGCCAAGCCTGGCGACGGCCCCGAAAAGATCCTCGTAGGTCTGAATCTCGGCATCCTCTTTCCGAAAGGCGACAATCGCCTGCTTTTCACCATATTCAGGTAAGTCCCGAATTAGATCCTGAACTGTCTGGGCATCTTCAATCATGGGGTTTCCCTCGTTGGACTTCTTGCGAACTTGTCTTGATTGATGGCGTCGCAAAAAGTCACAGGACTGACAAGCAAAGGCTTCGACGTTGTTAAACAGTCTATCACGGCAAAAACACTCCAGCCAATAGCGGTGGCTTAATATAGTGCCGCCCATCCCGGGCCGGGGCCGGACCGGCGGCAATACCTCTTTTGGGAGGGAGGACATTAGTATTATCCACATCGTTGCCGCCTTGCACCTGCACCGTTCTTGAACGCTCACCAATTCAGGTTAAAATAAAATATGGCTATGAATCAGACTCAGCTAAAAAATCCGATTTTTTCCGGTACTCCGTTGATGGGTACTGGATTCCGGCTTACAACCTGCCGGAATGACATTCAATACGCCGGGGCCGTCATTCCCGCACGTTTTTAGCGGGAATCCAGAAGTTGAAGCTGAGTTTCATATAGAGCCACTAAATAAAAAAGATGAATTTTTTTTAAATAATCGCGAAGATGAAGATGGCAAACTGATCACAGTCGAGCGGGACAAGAGAGATACTGGTCGGGCTTTACGGGCCGGTCATCTCGGCCCGCCTGAACAGCTGAAAAAGGAGAACGCCATGCCCCGTCGCTATCCCGAATCCACCCGGATACTAACAACTGGAGCGCCGTCAAGATATCATGCCTGAGCTTCCCGAAAAGCCATGGACAAAAGAAGTTGAGAGCCTTTTTGATTCCCTGGGGGTCGATCCGGAAAAGGGCCTTTCCTCTCGCGCCGTAAAAGAGCGGCGCAGCCGGTATGGTCCCAATCTGATCAAACAGAAAAGCCGGAAGAGGGTCTGGACCATCCTCCTGAACCAGTTCGAAAGCGTTATCGTCCTGCTGCTGGCGGCGGCGTCCGCGGTTACCTTTGTGGTAGGCCGCTGGGTGGAGGGCCTTGCCATCGGCGTCGTGGTTATTTTCAACGCCCTGATCGGCTTTATCACCGAATTGCGGGCGATCCGCTCCATGGAGGCCCTTGAAAAACTCAGCCAGTCCATGACCACGGTGCGCCGCAACGGCCGGATCAAGGAGATTCCCTCCCGACGGCTGGTCCCCGGCGATATTGTGGTCTTCGAGGCGGGGGACACCGTGTCGGCGGATCTGCGGCTTATCGAGTCCGCCGGGATCAAAGTCGACGAATCCACCCTTACCGGCGAATCCCTGCCGGTTTCCAAAAATACCGAGCCGGTTGCCGAAGACACTCCCCTGGCCGAACGTCACTGCCTGCTCTATAACGGCACCTCCCTCACCGGCGGCAGCGGGGAGGCGGTGGTGGTCGCCACCGGCATGGATACCGAACTCGGCCTTATTTCCACCGAAATCCAGGAAGCCGGAGAGGAACGTACCCCCCTTGAAGACCGGCTCGACCAGCTCGGCCGCGCCTTTATCTGGCTGACCGCCATCCTCTCGGCC
>JBHEOZ010000082.1:1830-8042 GCA_046260555.1 Desulfurivibrionaceae bacterium | reverse complement strand
GTGCAGGTAGTAGCCGGCCGCCCTGATCATGGCCTGGATGATCAGTTTTCTGGTGCCGGACGCCTCTTTCCAGAGGGGTTCCAGGGCCGCGTGGGTTTCGAAAAAAAGTTCGTGGTCCCAGTGGACCAGCGCCTGCTGGAAAGGGTCGCTGATCTTCCCGGTGTTGATCGTTGATTTGGCAGCCGCGTAGCGATGTTGCCGGTCCCTGATGTAGTCCGCGTAGACCTCTTGAGGATGTTTGAGCAACAGTTGCTCGGCCAGTTCGGCGACGGGGCCGAGATCAAAACCGGGATCCAGGCATTTTGCCAGGGTCTCGGCCAGTTGGTTGCGGATCTCCCGGGCCGCGTGATCGTTGCGGGGGTCGAAAGAGGTCGAATTGTTCATTGGGTCCACTCCGGCGTTGTGTTTATCGCTGCCATGGTTGCAAAGTTGGCCGAAGCCGGTAAGTTGATAACATTATGGTATGATGAGCTGTCATTTTGCAACTTACCCCTGTGGTGGCATCCTGTTAACAATCCAAACGAGTGAAAATAATGACTGTATTTACCGACGAGGAAATGCTGGCCGTGATCAGCGATTTTCTGGAGAAGGGATTGGCCGAAAACATCGTCGCCATGTATAAGAAGGATCCAAGCCTGCACCGGCTGACCGGCGAACTCCTTCGGGACGAACGGTTCATGGTCCGAATGGGGGTGGCGATCCTTTATGAAGAGCTGGTTAAGATCCGGCCGCTCGAAACAGCTCGGGCCATTCCGGCCCTGGAACCCCTCCTCTCCGATGAAACCGCTTATGTCAGGGGCGAGGCCTGCAATATCCTCGGCCTGATCAATACGGCCGAAAGTCGGGCTCTGCTCGCCGGGATGGCCGACGATCCCGATCCGCAGGTTCGGGAGATCGTCGCCGATTATCTCGCTTAGGACTCCTGCCAGTCCGGGCGCAGGGAGAGCTCGGTCAGCTGTTTGCGGGCCACCGGGGCCGGCGCCTCGGTCATCGGGCAGCTTGCCTTCTGGGTCTTCGGGAAGGCGATGACGTCGCGGATCGAATCCCGGCCGCTGATGATCATCATCAAGCGGTCCAGGCCGAAGGCGATGCCGCCGTGGGGCGGGGCGCCGAGCTCCAGGGCCTGGAGGAGAAAGTCGAATTTGTCCGTTGCCTCTTCCTTGGAAATACCCATGACCTGGAAAACCTTTTCCTGAACTTCCTGCTGGTGGATTCTGATACTGCCGCCACCGATTTCGGTGCCGTTCAGGACCAGGTCGTAGGCGCGGCTTCTGATCCGGCCGGGATCGCTGTCCAGCAGGGCCATATCCTCCTCCGCCGGCGAGGTGAAGGGGTGATGGACGGCGACATGCCGTTTTTCGTTGTGATCGTACTCCAGCAGCGGAAAATCGGTGATCCACAGGAAGTTGAAGCTGCCTTCTTCCCGCAGGTCCAGGCGGCGGGCCAGCTCGAGGCGCAATTCGGCCAGGGCGCCATGGACCACGGCCGGTTTGTCGGCGACGAAGAAGAGCAGGTCGCCCGTTTCGGCCGCCAGGGCCGCGGCCATCTCGGCCCGCTCCTCGTCGGTGAAAAACTTGGCGATCGGCGACTGCCATTCCCCGTCCTCCTTGACCTTGACCCAGGCGAGGCCCTTGGCCCCGAAGTTTCCGGCATACTCGGTCAGGTCGTCGAGATCCTTGCGGGAAAAAGCGGCGCAGCCCTTGGCGTTGATGCTCTTGACCATGCCGCCGCCCTCGACCACGGCCCGGAAGACCTTGAAACCGCAATTTTCGACGATCCCGGTCAGGTCGATGAGCTCCAGGCCGAACCTGACGTCGGGCCGGTCGGTGCCGAAGCGCTCCATCGCCTCGTGATAGGTCATCCGCTTAAAGGGGGTGGTCAGCGCCAGGCCCTTGGTTTCCTTGAACAGCCGGCGGATCATGCCCTCGGCCACCCGGTAGATGTCTTCCTCGTCGATGAAGGAAAGCTCCATGTCGATCTGGGTGAATTCCGGCTGGCGGTCGGCCCGGAGGTCCTCGTCGCGGAAGCACCTGACGATCTGGTAGTAGCGGTCGATGCCGCCGATCATCAGGAGCTGCTTGAAGAGCTGGGGCGACTGGGGCAGGGCGTAAAAGCGGCCCGGATTGACCCGGCTCGGGACCAGATAGTCCCGCGCCCCTTCCGGGGTGGAGCGGGTCAGGATCGGGGTTTCGACCTCCAGGAAATTCTCCTCGTTGAGATAGGCGCGCATGGCCTGGCAGGCCTTGTGGCGCAGGACCAGGGCCTCGGCCATCTGGGGCCGCCGCATGTCGATGTAGCGGTACTTCAAACGCAGGTTATCGGAAACCTCGATATCTTCGTCCAGGGGGAACGGCGGGGTCTTGCTCTTGTTGAGGATGCGGAGCTCATCGACCATGATCTCGATTTCGCCGGTCTTCAGCTTGGCGTTGACCATGCCCTCGGGCCGCGGCGCGACCGTGCCCCTTACCGCCAGTACCCATTCGCTTCTGACGGCATGGGCCTTGTCGTGTACTTCGCTGTTCAGTTCCGGGTTAAAAACCACCTGGGTGATGCCGAAACGGTCGCGCAGGTCGATGAAGATTACGCCGCCGTGGTCCCGGCGCCGCAGGACCCAGCCCATCAGGGTCACTTCCTCGCCGACCTCGGCCTGGCCCAGATCGTTGCAGAAATGGGTTCTTTTCAGTGCTCCCATTGATTCCATCGGGATTTATTCTCCTGGGTGCGGTTGCCGACAGTGCCGGAACAACCTGTTGTTTTCAAAAAAACCTGATTCAAAAAAAAAATTATCGGTTGATTATCCGTACTATCTTGTCGCGCCAGCCGGCGGGCTCCCCGGCCAGGAGAATCTCCTGCTGCTCCTTGCTGGCCATATCGCGGAGAATCGCGGTTTTTTGGGCCAGTTCCTCCTCGCCGACAATGAAGGTGAAGCGGGCCCGGCTCTTGCCGGCCTGCTTCATCTGGTTTTTCAGGCTGCGGCCGGCCGGGTCCATCGCCGTTTTGAGGCCGCTTTGCCGGCAGAGCTGCATCAGCCTGAAGGCCTGGTTACGGGCCTCGTCGCCCAGGGCGGCGATAAAGAGATCGGGGCCAGGTTCCTCTTCGGCCGCGCCGGCCTGTTCGAGGAGCAGAACCAGCCGTTCCATGCCGATGGCGAAGCCGATCCCCTCCATTTTTTTCGGACCGCCCAGCTGGCCGACCAGGCCGTCGTAACGGCCTCCGGCCCCGACCGCGCTCTGGGCGCCGAGATCGGCGGTAATCAGTTCGAAGGTGGTCCGGGTGTAATAATCGAGGCCCCGGACCATGAAGGGATTGACCCGGTAGGGAATCTCCAGAAGAGCGAGGAGACCTTTTACTTCCTCAAAATGGGCGGCGCAGGCGGGGCAGAGGTGATCGGGCAGTTCCGGGATCCCCTGGTACTGCTCCCGACAGGCTTCGTTCTTGCAGTCCAGGACCCGTAAAGGATTGGTGGTCCGGCGGCGTTGACAGTCCTCGCAGAGCTTCTCGTTCCGTTCGCCGATGAAACCGAGCAGGGCCTGGTTGTAGGCGGGGCGGCATTCCGGGCAACCCAGGGAGTTGATCTCCAGGCTGACCGTCAGGCCAAGTTCGCCGAGGAGCTGCCAGGCCATCGCCATCAGTTCGGCATCGACCATCGGCTGATCGGCGCCCAGCACCTCGACGCTCATCTGGTGGAACTGGCGGAGCCTCCCTTTCTGGGGGCGTTCGTGGCGGAACATCGGGCCGATCGTGTAGAGCCGCTGGATCGGCTGGAGAAGCTGGAGGTTGTGCTGGATAAAGGCCCGCAGTACCGGGGCAGTTCCTTCCGGCCGCATGGTGATCGAGGCGCCGTTGCGGTCCTCGAAGGTGTACATCTCCTTTTCGACGATATCGGTGGCTTCGCCGATGGAACGGACGAACAGCTCGGTTTTTTCGAGGATCGGCACCCTGATCTCGGTAAACCCGTAGCGGTGAAAGAGAGCGCGGGCGGCGGCCTCGATTCGCTGCCAGGTGGCGACCTCGGCGGGGAGTATGTCCTTGAAGCCTTTGAGTCCCTTTACGCTCAATTTACAACCTCGATGGGATAAAAAATTCACTGCCGGACTTTGCCGGCGCCATTGCCGCAACGTTCTTCCAATGGAATTTCAGATAATTAGCCTGGAAGGGGAAAGCGGGTGAATTTAGCTAAAATAACCTTAAAAGTCAAGAAGCGTGAAGAATTCGCTTCCGAACGGCCGGAGACGGCAAGCCCCGGCCGCCCCCTATGAATCCGGCTCAGGCCAGTTTCAGGTGGTCTTTTTTCAGGCAGCGGTCCATGACCACGGTCAGTCCCGCTTCTTCGGCGATGGCCGCACCCTCCCGGTTAACGATGCCCTCCTGCATCCAGACGACCTTGGCCCCGATCTTGACGGCCTCGCGAACGATGGGCACCACGTCTTCCGGTCTCCGGAAGATATCGACGATCTCGATCGGTTCGGGGATCGATTCGAGATTCGGATAGCATTTTCTGCCCAGGATCCGGTCGTGGCCGGGGTTGACCGGCACGATATTGTAGCCGGCCTCGATCAGGTAGGCGGCCACCTGGTGGCTGGGCCGCGTGTTTTTGGGGGAGAGGCCGACAACGGCGATGTTCCGGTAATCCTTGAGAATTCTGCTTATTTCGAGATTTTCCATGTGGTCCTCACGGCAAAGTTTCTTCTGCGGCGGCAATTTTTTTGCTATGCTCTGAATATATTTTTAATTAATGGTTGTACGAAAGGCGACAAATAATTTACTCACGACAGGTGAAAAAATGTGCCAGATGAGTGTCATGCTGGAAAAGGAAGACCAGCCCGAAGAGCTCCTTACCGAGAACGCCAGCACCCTGGAGGTCAAGGAAGACGGGGTGGAGATCAGCTCCCTGTTCGATCCGCCGCGGGTGGTGACGGGAGTCAGGGTGGTCAGGATCGATTTTATGAACAACAAGGTGTTTCTGGCCAACTGTTGATTACAAGGCAGGGCCGGTTATTCTGCTGCTGGACAGAAAGAGGAAAAATTTAGATGAGCGAGAAAACGGGAATAGAGAAATTGCGGATTCTGTTGCCGCACTGGATAGATCACAATAACAATCACATTGCCGAGTTTATCAAATGGCGGCAGATCGTGGCGGATGAGGAGGGTGACCGCGAAGTCGTTGAACTGCTGGGGGAGGCGGTGGCGACTATGGAGAAATCCGGCAAGATCCTTGCTGAAGCACTCGAAAAGCTGGGCGGTTCTTCGGAAGAAGGACATCACCATCATCACCATTGATGGCGTCGCCCAAAATCGGGAAAACCCTTCCTTCGACAGGCTCAGGATGAGCGGAATAAAGTTATTGATTTAACGATCCTGCCGAGCTTGTCGAAATTTGCGCGCCTTGGATCTGACGATTTTTCGGCGGCACAGAAACAGGTCCTTTACGGATCAATCCCGCCCGAAAATCGGCAGCCTGGCGATTTCCATAAAGCTGCTGACATGGTAGTCTGCCGCCAGTTCCGGATTTTTGAAGGCGATCAGCCGCATGCCGACCCCGGCGGCGTGTTCAAAATCGACCGTCGAGTCGCCGATAAAGATGCTCTCCTCCGCCGTCATTGAGAAATGCTCGAGGATCTTGTGCAGGGCGTCGGGGTGGGGCTTGGAATTTTCCACGTCCATGGCGGTGACCACCAGGCCGAAATGTCTGCGCAGGTCGAAAAGGTCCAGCAGGGTGGACATGGTCGTGGTCCGGTTGGTGCTGATCGCCGTCCGGTAATTCGGGGTGATCAGTTCGAGAAACTCGACCAGGTCCGGCTCGATGGTCATGTGCTTGATGAAATCCTTGTAATCCAGGCTTTGCCGCAACTGGTGGGCTTTTTCCAGATCCTCGGGCCAGTGGCGGAAGATATGGCTGACCGAGTCGGTCACATGGTGCATGTGGACGTATTCCAGTTCCGCCTCATCCATCGGCGGATGGCCCAGGCTGGTGCGGAGCCGGTTGTAAAAATGGCGATTGGCGTTTTTGGAGTCGAACATCACCCCGTCGCAATCGAAGATTATCAGTTTGAGTTGCGCCATAATTGTCCGTAAAAGTCAGGTTCCGGGACGCCGAAGCTTTTTTTTAAGCTCTCGTAAAAAGGGCCGGGCCGGGTATATTCCTAAAAAGTAAGCGATTACAGGGTACCGAATCTGCTGTGTTATCGGCCTGCTCATGTACACCAGTACAC
>JBHEOZ010000082.1:0-1820 GCA_046260555.1 Desulfurivibrionaceae bacterium | reverse complement strand
TCAGGTAGGCGCTTGCTCCCTGAAAAAGATAAACGCTATATTATTAAAAGCAAGCCCAATGGCAATGGATATTTCAGAATGAACAACACCACCGACTTTCTGGTCATCGGCAGCGGCATCGCCGGCCTCTCCTTTGCCCTCAAGGCGGCCCGGCTCGGCCGGGTCACCCTGATTACCAAGAAGGAGAAGGTCAATACCGCCACCAACCTTGCCCAGGGCGGCATCGCCGCGGTGCTGTCCGGCGAGGACTCCTTCGAGCTGCACATCCGGGACACCCTGATCTCCGGGGCCGGTCTCTGCCATGAGGATGTGGTCCGGATGGTGGTCGAAAAGGGGCCGGAGCGGATCCGGGAGTTGCTCGAACTGGGGGTTGCCTTCAGCCGTGACGAAAAAGAACCCGACCGCCTCGATCTGGGCCGGGAGGGGGGCCATTCGGCCCGGCGCATCGCTCATTCCTACGACCGCTCCGGTCAGGAAATCGAGCGGGCCCTTTTGCGGGCCGTGACCGATAATCCCCGGATTACCGTGCTGGAGGATCATCTGGCTGTCGATCTGCTGCTCCATTCCAAGACCGGTTTACCGCCCGAAAACCGGCAATCTTATGACGATCGCTGCCTGGGCGCCTATGTCCTGGGGCCGGACGGTCTGGTTGCCACCTGGCAGGCCAAAGTGACGGTGCTCTGCACCGGCGGCGCAGGCAAGGTATATCTTTACACCTGCAACCCGGACATCGCCACCGGCGACGGCATCGCCATGGCCTACCGGGCCGGGGCCAGGGTTGCTAATCTGGAATTTGTTCAGTTCCACCCCACCTGCCTCTTCCATCCCCTGGCCAAAAACTTTCTGATCTCGGAAGCGGTGCGAGGCGAGGGCGGCCGGTTGATCGACAAGGAAGGCCGCCATTTCATGGACAACTACGATCCCCGCGGCGATCTGGCCACCCGCGACATGGTGGCCCGGGCCATCGATGCGGAGATGAAGGCCAGCGGCGATGACTGCGTCTTTCTCGATATCACCCACCTCTCGGCGGATTTTGTCCGCAGGCGCTTTCCCAACATATACGAGACCTGCCTAGGTTACGGAATCGATATCACCAAAGAGCCGATCCCGGTGGTCCCGGCAGCCCATTACATGTGCGGCGGGGTTCTGACCGACAAGATGGGGAGGACCAATCTCGAAAATCTCTACGCCTTCGGGGAAACGGCCTGCACCGGCCTGCACGGCGGTAATCGGCTGGCCAGCAATTCCCTGCTGGAGGCGGTGGTTTTTGCCCACCAGGCCTTCGTGCAGTGCGAGGCGGACTGGCCGAAGAACAGCGGCTTGCAGTTTCTGGAGATCAGGGATTGGCGGGTCGGGCGGGCCGAGCGGATCGAGGAGTGCGTTTTGATCACCCACAACTGGGATCAGATTCGCCGCCTGATGTGGAACTACGTGGGCATCGTCCGCTCCGACAAGCGCCTCGCCCTGGTCAAGAGCAGGCTGGCCCCGCTCCTGGCCGAGATCGACCAGCATTACCGGGACTACCTGCTCACTCCCGATCTGGTCGAGCTCCGCAATATCTCCCAGCTGGCCGATCTGATCGTGCGCTGCGCCATGATCCGCAAAGAGTCCCGGGGGCTGCACTATAACGTCGATCATCCGGCGACCGATGATATTAATTGGTTAAAGGATACGGTGCTGGTCAAGTGTTGATGGCGTCGCAAAAACTCCGATCTACTGCGTCGTGGCGCATTTTTGCTCCTTCGGCATACCACATGTATGGCCTCAGTCGCAAAAATACCCCACTCCTTGTATATCGAAGTTTTTGCTTAGCCATCCCC